>CAXNEG010000093.1:0-6630 GCA_964201305.1 Polaromonas sp. | reverse complement strand
AAACACGACGACCCGCGTCTGGACAACATCGAGGCGAGCTACAAACTCGCTGAAGAAATTGAAGACCCGACCCTGGTGACACGCCGCAGCCAGGAAAAGCACAACAAGCAAGAACCCGTCATCAAGGGTGTCTTGCCGGATATGCCGGCACCCATCGCAGCGCCCAAACCTGAGCCTGCAGCTCCTGTTGCAGCCAACCGGCAACGCTCACCTGCAGCCCGTACGCCGGCTGCAGCGCCTGCGGCTGAAAAAGGTTTCTTCGGTTGGATCAAAGGCCTGTTCGGCGGCGAGACTGCGCCAGCCAGCCCTGCCCAGGAGCCAAGGAAAGACGAGCGCGGCGAAGGCCGTCGCGACGAGCGTGGTGAACGCGGCGAGCGCGCCGAGCGGGGTGGCCGTGACGGCCGCCGTGGTGGCCGCGGTGAGCGCGGTGCCCGCAGCGAACGCGGTGGCGATCGTGGCGCAGACCGCGGTGAAGCGCGCGAACCACGCGAGCCGCGTGAACCCCGCCGCGAACGCAGCACCGAGGCACGCCCTGAGCGCGCACCGGGCGAAGGCCGCACTGAAGGTGGCCGTCAAGAGCAGCCACGCGGCGAAGGCCAGAGTCGCGGTGAGCGTCCACGCCGTGAGCGCAGCGCCGAGCGCAACGGCGCGCCACGCGATGCCGCACAGGAAGAACTCGCACTGGCCAACCAGGCCGCCATGGCCGCTGCTTCGCGCAATGACCCCACGGGCCCGGATGCAGCGCGTGAAGAACGCCAGCCCCGCGAACCCCGTGGTGAAGGTCGTCGCGAACGCGGTGGCCGTCGCAACGATCGCCGTGACGGCGCACCCGGCCCAGAAGACAACAATGCCGCCTTTGCCGATGGCCGCGCACCGCAAACCGCTGAACGTCTGGATGGCCAGGCCAGCCAAATCGAGCCGGGCAATGAGCAAGCCGCCGGCGAGGACGGTAGCCAGGAACGCGCACCGCGTGAACGCCGCAGCCGTGACCGCTACGGCCGTGACCGCCGCGAGCGCGGTGATCGCACCGAGACCAACGCCGAGTCAGCGCCCGCCACTGCCGATGGCAACGACGAGCAGCGCATGCCGGTGACGGCTGAGCTGAACTTCAGCGCTCCGGTCACAACGGAAGCCTCTGCGCCAGTGCATACACCTGCACCTGCACCAGCGCCTGCACCAGCGCCTGTACAAGCACCAGCAGCGTCTACCCGCGCCCTGCCCCAGGTCGCGTCTTATGACCTGCCCTTGCAGGATCTGGCCCAGGTGGCCAGCGCTTCGGGTTTGCAGTGGGTCAACTCTGACACCACCAAGATCGCTCAAATTCAAGCGGCCATGGCCGCTGAGCCACGCCCTGTGCATGTGCCCCGCGAGCGCCCGCCGGCCGTGGTGCTTGAAGCCAGCCCTCTGGTACTGGTCGAGACCCAACGCGACCTGCGCAACATGAGCCTGCCTTTTGAAGAAGGCACCCCGCGCAACGACAAATAAGTCAGCGCACCACCGCCAAGGGCCTATAGCCCGGGGACGGGCAAAGGAAAAGGCGACTCCATGAGTCGCCTTTTTTCATGGGGCAGCGCATGTTGCGCGAGCGCCCGACGTGGCAGCTTACAGCTGGGCCGCCCGACGAAAAGCCAACTGCGACGCTTCTGCGTCATTTCGTTGCTCGGCCAGTGTCGCCAGTGACAGCCAAACCTTGCGCTTGAGCGTCGGGTCTTGCAAAGTCAAAGCCGCATGCGCCAGCAATTGCTGGGCCTTGCCCCACAGCTGGCGCTTGAGGCAAGCCATGCCGGCCAGATACTCCAGGTTGGCGTCACCGGGGCGCGTCATCACAGCGTTTTCAATGCGCGCCAGCCATTGCGCGTCGGTGACGTCCAAGCTGGCTTCCAGAGCCAAAATAAATTTCACACTCAGCGCATCACCCGACTCAGAGCGCGGCTGCATCACCGGCGTCCACACTTCAGCCAGCCACTGGCGTGCCAAAGAGGCCTCGCCCTGCAAGGTCATCAGGCGGGCAGCGGCATGCACGGCCACATCCGGCATGGCGCGCTCATTGGCGTCCAGTGTCAGCCAGACCTTGTGCAGCTTGTCGGGTTCGTGCGCGCCATTGAGCAACTCGATGGCGAGACCGCGCACGATGCTTTGCGCCGCAGGTGCAGAAAAAGCCCGGTGCTTGGCCAGCAAACGCGCGGTTTCCATGGCCAACACCGTCTGACCGGCCAGGCGCGCGGCGCGCAAACGCAAGCGCAAGGCCAGCGTGCGGCGGCCGGCGCCCACAGGCAACTTGGCCAGCCACTCCAGCGCCAGCAAAGGGTCACGGTCATCCAACGCCCAACGCACAGCGCGCAAATGTATGCCTTCTTGCGTCGCCAACAAAGTCCGCTGGCTGCTGGCTTCGAGCGCCTTTGCCAGGTGTTGGTCGCGCACGGGGCGGTTTTGCAAAAACTGCGCGCTTTCCGCTGCCAGCAGGTGGGCCAGCGAGCGCAATTGCATAGAGCGGCTGGTGTGATGCCCCGAGTCGGTGCCCACATCAGCAATCAGCTGGCTCAGGCTTTTTTCTTGTGACAAGGCGTTTTCGGCCGAGCGAGAGGAACGGATAAAGCGCCCGGCCAACAAATGCGCCAGCGCCTCCATCAAGGCGGCGTACATGGCGCGCTCTTTTTGCTGCGCACGCCAGCGCCGCGCCTGCACCGGCAAGGAAGTCAGGGCGCTCAAGGCCTTGAGCGCAAAGTGCAACAGCGCAAAAGCCGCAAACAGCAGCAGCACCATCAGGTTCAGTGAAATATCGACCCGGTGCGGTGGCCAGAAAAGCGTCACCACAGCGTCGTTGTCCACGGCAAACAAGGCCACCGCCACGGCGACGCCAAACAGCGCAATGAACCAGAAGGCGGCGCGCATGGAGCTCAGCGGCCGGCCGCTGCCGTGGCCAGGGCGGCCAGGGTTTCAGTCAGGCGCGGCAACTCGCCGCTGCGCAGTTGGGCCTGCACCTGCTGCAAAGCGGCCATGGCGGCCTGCGTCTTGCGTGATGAACCGTCGAAATACCGCTGCAAGCCGGTCTGCACGCCAGCCAGGTCTGAACGCGCTGCATCGGTCTGGCGCGACAACAAGGCCAGCCGCGCATTGAGAAGTTTGAGCTTGATGTTTTCGCGTAAAAAGTAAGACTGCTCGGGCGCCAGCAGCGCCGCCTCGGGCTGGTCAATGCGGCTCACGCGCAACAGGCTGGAGGCTTCTGCACGCAGACCTTGGAGCGTGCGCGCCGACCAGTCGCTCAGCGCCTGGGTGTTGAGCGAGCTCCAAAAAGACGCATTGGGCGCTGCGTTCGCAGGCTTGCCAGCCGAGGCCTTTACAGTATCGGCCGCCGTTGGAGCCGCCACAGGGCTGTCACCCGGCAGCTGGTTGGCCATCGGCAAGTCATCCATCAGACGCACCAACTCGTCAAGCTTGACCAGCAGCGCCGGCACATCTGTGAGCGAAGCGCTTCTGATGCGTTCTCCGTCCTTGGCCATGGCGCGCTGCACCGGGCTCAAGCGGGGCTGGGCAGCGCGCACCAAGCGCAGCTCAGCAGACTTCAGCGCCGCCAGCAAGGGCTCGGCGCTGCCGGTGAGCAGGGCTTGTTGCTGCGCCAATCGCAGACCGGCTTCCAGGTCAATCACCAGATTGTCGTCACGCGAGCGCGACAGGCTGGTCATCAGCTCTTCCAGCTGGGTGCGTTGCAAACTGACTTCATTGAGGCGGGTTTCAGTGGCCAACAAACGCGCAGACAGCTCGCGCGTGGCTTCTTGCGACTGGCGCGCCAGCGTGCGTGCTTCCATGGCCTGCGCACCCGTGTCGGTGCTGCGTCTGGCCAGCTCTTCCTGAATATGGTTTATTTTTTGCCAAGACAACAGTGCAAGGACTGCAGCAATCAGCGCCAGAAGCAAAATGCCCAGAGCCCAGGGCCGTGAACGCCAGAAAGCCAGGGGTAGCTCTGCTGTCACCACAGGCGTTTCAGGGCTGCCTGCGGGTGCAGCTGCCGGGGCTGTGGCGGAGGGATCGTTACTCATGGATTCAACGATTCTATCGATGCAACGATATCGTCCAGCGCTGGCCGTGACTCGATAACAACACCCCAGCCCGCATTCCGTGCCGCACCGGCGATACGCGGGTGCGTGGCAATGGCCCGCGCCTGCGACCAGTCCCCCGTCGGCAGGCGCGGCAGACTGTCCAGCCCCTCGGCACTGCTGAACAACCACACTGAGCCGTCATGCCGGCTGTCTTCCATTCGCTTGAGCTGCTCAGCGTTGAAGTGCGGTACGCGGCGCTGATAGACCACCACAAAATCCACCACGGCCCCGGCGGCTTGAAGCTGCGCCGTCAGCCATTGCCGGCCCGGCGCCGCTGCATCTACCGAAGTCCCGCTCTGGCCCCGCACCATCAACACACGCTGCCCGGCCCATGCGCGCGCACCCACCACTTGCCAAAGCGCCTCAGAGTCAAACTGGCTGGCTTCCTGCGCGGGCGTATCGATTTGCGCCTGCGGAACTCCATGCGCATGCAACACCCTGGCCGTGCCGGGGCCGGGCGCCATGAAGCGAAGCTGCTCCGGCAACGCAGCTGAATGTGCAGGTCTGGCCGCAAAAAAATGCTTGACCGCATTGCCGCTGACACACATCAAAGCCGCAAAGTCGTTCAACCGGCTCCAAGCCGCCTGAACGGGTGCCAGATCGTCAGCACCGGTGATTTCGAGCAAAGGCAAAGCCTCTGCATGCAGGCCCTGCTCGCGCAGCAGCGCCACCCAACGCTGTGCGTCCGGGGCGGGGCGGGTCACGATGATGCGTTGACCCCGCAGCGCAAGCGGGGCAAGGGGTTGCGGCGACGAAGAGTCAGGTGATGGCATTTGAGGCCCAGACGGCGCCCCCTGCGCGCAGCATCGCGGCCACTTGCTCGCCCAAAGCCTCGGCCTCTGAGAAGTCGCGCACAGGCGACTGCTGCTGCACGCGCACCAGTGGCGTGGCCGCTTCCGGGTCACCCCAGGCGGCTTCGAGCCGCATGCCGGCATTTTGCGGGCCGGTCGTGAACGCGGCCAAAGGCATGGAGCAACTGCCGCCCATGGCGCGGGAGACGGTGCGCTCAGCCGTCACGGCCAGCCAGGTGGGCATGTGCGCCAAATGCGCCAGGCCGTCCAGCAAGTCCTGGCGGTCAGCCCGCACCTCAATGCCCAGCGCGCCTTGTCCGGCGGCCGGCAGCATGGCGTCGGGCTCAAAAGTGGCACGAATACGGCTTTGCATACCCAGTCGATTGAGTCCGGCCGCTGCCAACACGATGGCGTCGTACTGGCCCTCGTCGAGTTTGCGCAGCCGCGTGTCCAGGTTGCCGCGCAAGGGCTCAATGCGCAAGTCCGGCCGCAAAGCCTTGAGCAGCACCAGCCGGCGCAGGCTGGAGGTGCCGACCACGGCGCCCTGCGGCAGCGCGGCCAGGCTGGCATAAGTGTTAGAGACAAAGGCATCGCGCGGGTCTTCGCGCTCCATCACGCAGGCCAGCGCAAAACCCGGGGGCAGGTCCATCGGCACGTCTTTGAGCGAATGCACGGCGATGTCGGCACGGCCGTCGGCCAGCGCGGTCTCCAGCTCTTTGACGAACAAACCCTTGCCGCCGACCTTGCTCAGGGAGCGGTCCAAGATCTGGTCGCCCTGGGTCGTCATGCCCAGCAACTCGACCTGCCAGCCCAACTGCGTTTGCAGCAAGGCCTGCACGTGTTCAGCCTGCCACATGGCCAGCCGGCTTTCGCGGGTGGCGATGACGACTTTGAGCGCCGTATTTTGACTTGATAAATTGTGAGAAACCACGCGAACCTGCCTCGTAATCATTGCGTTGTGCGAATGCTAGCATGCAGACTTTGTTCAACCGGTACAGCCAATATCGACTTGCGTACGGCTCCCAAGCTTAAAAGATGCTGCCAACGCTGAGCCCTGCCCCTTCACCCCGATAAAATCCGGCTTATATGACAAACCAACTCGACAAGAAATCCCAAGCCTGGTCGGCCCTGTTTTCAGAGCCCATGAGCGAGCTGGTCAAGCGTTACACCGCCAGCGTGTTCTTTGACAAGCGCTTGTGGCAAGCCGACATCATGGGCAGTCTGGCGCATGCCGAGATGCTGGCGGCGCAAGGCATCATCGGCGCGGCCGACCATGCCGACATCCAGCGCGGCATGGCGCAGATCACGGCCGAGATCGAGTCCGGGTCCTTGGAGTGGAAGCTGGACCTCGAAGACGTTCACCTCAACATCGAAGCGCGCCTGACCCAGCTGGTGGGCGACGCCGGCAAGCGCCTGCACACCGGCCGCTCCAGAAACGACCAGGTCGCCACCGACGTGCGCCTGTGGTTGCGCGGCGAGATGGACCTCATCATCGACCTGCTGGCCGACCTGCAAAAGTCACTGGTGGACGTGGCCGAGCACAACGTCGAAGTCATCATGCCCGGCTTTACCCACCTGCAAGTGGCCCAGCCCGTGAGCTTTGCGCACCACCTGCTGGCCTACGTGGAAATGTTTGCGCGTGACGCCGAACGCCTGCACGACGTGCGCCGTCGCACCAACCGCCTGCCGCTGGGCGCCGCCGCGCTGGCCGGCACCACCTACCCGCTGGACCGCGAACGCGT
>CAXNEG010000092.1:0-6636 GCA_964201305.1 Polaromonas sp. | reverse complement strand
TTGAAGCCTTGCTTCATAGAGCGCAGGTTGAAGAACAACTTGCGCTGCGCCTTGGTCGTGGCCATCTTGACCATGCGCCAGTTTTTCAGGATGTATTCGTGAATCTCGGCCTTGATCCAGTGAAGGGCGTAGCTCACCAGGCGCACGTTCTGGTCCGGGTCAAAGCGTTTGACGGCTTTCATCAGGCCGATGTTGCCTTCCTGGATCAGGTCGCCGTGGGGCAGGCCATAGCCCAGGTATTTTCGCGAGACCGACACCACCAGACGCAAGTGAGAGAGCACTAACTTACTGGCAGATTCAAGGTCATTCTCGTCCCGTAGCTTGCGAGCGAACTCCTGCTCCTGGGCCAAAGTGAGCATGGGCAGGCGGTTCACCGCCGAAATATAAGCATCCAGATTGCCGAGCGGGGGCAGCAGTGTGGAGGCACTGGCCCAAGGCGTGGTCAGCGCTATGGCGCCCGCACTGGTTTCAATTTGACCGTTGGTGAGTGTCATCAGATACTCCTTTCGACTATGCCCAAATGTTAGCACTCCCCGTTTGAGAGTGCCAAGCGCTGGCCGTAATGGCCCGGTTCCCAAGCAGGAATACCGCGTAAACCCTAGATTTTGAGCAATTTCCCTTGAGGGAAACTTAAAGTAATACCTTTTAACGCGGGCCGGCTGAGTCTCAGGCTCGGGTAGTCGCCAGTGCAATCATGCTGGCAAGACTCGCTGCCTGGCCGACAGACCAGCAGGCCTTGAGCAGCGCACTGGTTTTGTCGGCGCCCAGCACCGGGTCGGACAAGCCATGAAACTTGGCTTCCAGCAGCGCATCGGTCATGGGGTTTTTCAGCGAGCCGATGGCGTTCTCGACAAACACATGCACCCGACGGCCGTCATGCAACACGGCGGTCACGTCGACGCTGGCCTCATCAATGGAGTCATCTACCGTGGCGATCACTTTGCGGCGCAGCGCCACCATGTCGGCGCGGTTGACGATCTCGTCTGAGAACTCATCCTCGGCAGCGTAGCCAAAGGTCAGACCGGCTGCGCAGCCGTGGTAGACGCTGAACTTGGCTTGCAGACCATCAGCCGGCTCTTTTTTGCCGGTGAGTTCGAGCACCAGCGAATGCACTTTGATCTCGATGCTTTGCACCTGGTCCGGCATGACGCCCTGCGCGCGCAGCTGCGCGCAAGCATCGATGCTCGGGTGAATCACGATGCCGCAGGCAAAGGGCTTGAAGGTGTTGAAGGCGATCTCAAAACGCTGGCCGAGTTCGTCGGTGATCTCATTCCAGTCGTTCTTGGTGGAAACGGTTTGCATCATGCCGCGGGGTGCTTCCAGCGCTTTGGGGCTGGCAGTGAAGCCTTTGCTGGCCAGCAGCGCCGACATCATGCCGGCGCGAGCTGCACCACCTGGGTGAAAGGGTTTGGTCATGGTGCCGAACTGCTCGCGCATGCCGACCGGCTGCGAGGCGGCGATGCCCAGCGCCATGGCGGTTTGCTGCGTGTCCAGCTTGAGCAGGCGGGCGCAGGCGGCAGCCGCGCCCAGGGTGCCGGTGGAGCCGGTGATGTGCCAGCCGCGGTCATAGTGCTCCGGGTACATGGCGTTGCCGACGCGGCAGGCCACATCGATGCCCAGCACCAGCGCGTCTATGCATTCGCGTCCGCTAGCACCTATGTGCTCGGCCAGCGCCACGATGGCCGAGGCGACCGGACCAGCCGGGTGAATAATGGTTTTGAGGTGGGTGTCGTCAAAGTCAAAGGTGTGCGAAGTGATGCCATTGAGCAGGGCTGCGCTGCCTATGTCCACTTTTTCGCTGCGACCCAGCACGCTGGCCTGCGGCGCGGGCTGGAACATCTGTGCGGCGGCCAGTGCCGCGTCAGCCGCTTCATGGTGGGCGGCGCCCACGGCGCAACCGAGCCAGTTGGTGAGGGTACGGTGTGCGTCATGCTCAACGGCCTCGCTCCAGCCTTTGGAGGGGTGCGTGGCGACAAATTTCGCCAGAATTTGGGTGACGGGCGGGGCGTTGTGGTCGGCTGTGACCTGGGTATTGCGAGCCATGAAAAAAGTCTTTCGGCAGGTGATGCCAGAGTTACAAAAAAGAGAATAAAGACAGGGGTGAGCGCCAGTCGATCAAAGCTGCGCAGGAGCACCCCGGCAGATGCTCCGGCGCGAGCCTGGCGCGCGAATCAGCTGTCGAGTTGAATACCCCGGTCCTGGGCCAGCTTGGTCCAGCGGGCGATGTCGGCACGGATGAAGTCGCCGAATTTTTCGGGTGTCATGACGGTGGGCTCGATGGCCTCGACGGAGAGCTTGTCGCGCATGTCCGGCGCACGAAGCACCGTTGCAAGTGACTCGTTAAGGGTCTTGACAATGGCGGCCGGCATGCCAGCCGGGCCGACGACGCCATACCACTGCTGCGCGTCAAAGCCCTTGAAGCCGGATTCGTCAAGCGTAGGCAAGTCTTTGAACAGCGGGTGACGCTGCATGCCGGTCACGGCCAGGGGGCGCACGCGGCCCGAGCGGATGTGCGGCACGGCAGCTGCCAAGCCGGGAAACATGGTCTGGGTCTGCCCGCCGATCAGGTCGGTAAAGGCCGGCGCAACGCCGCGGTAGGGAATGTGCACCATGAAGGAGTTGACTTGTTGCTTGAATAACTCCATGGTCAGGTGCGTCAGCGAGCCGGCACCGGCCGAGCCGTAACTGAGCTTGCCCGGGTTCTTTTGGATGTACTCAATGAACTCCTTGATGTTGTTAATCGGTAATGCGGCGTTGACCACCAGCACATTGGGTGTGCCGCCAATCATGCCGATGGGTGTGAAGTCCTTGATGGCGTCATAGGGCACCTTGCGGGTGGCCGGGCTGGTGCCATGCGTGGCCACATAGCCTTGCAGCAAGGTGTAGCCGTCAGGCGCAGCGCGGGCCGTGGCTTGGCAGGCGATCACGCCGCCGCCGCCCGCCTGGTTGTCCACCAGAAAACTCTGCTTGAGCAAAGCGCCCCAGCGCTCGGTCACGGTGCGTCCGACCATGTCGCTGCCGCCACCGGCTGACACCGGCACGATGTAGCGTATCGGCTTGGTCGGGTAAGCGGCTTGCGCCCAGCTCAGGGCGGGTGCTGCCAGCAGGGCGGGGCTTGCGAGTACAAGTGAGCGGCGTTTCATGGGTGTCTCCAGTTTAAAAAATGAGGGTTCTGCGTGAGCGGTGATGGCGCTTGGGGCTTCGGGTGTCAGGTGGCGGCGGCCGGCAGGCGGTTGTAGGGGCCTTCAACGTGTTCAGTGCGCAAGGTCTCGCTCACCGGCACACGCGAGGCACCCGGGCGGTATGCCACACAGGGCTTTTTGATGAACTGGCCAAATGTCAGCCCCCCTGCAGGAACTGACAACAAAGTGAGCATCGTTGATTGACTCAAAGAGATATCGTATACCAAAATTCTTTGAGCTCCTTTGCGCATGGACCACCTCAATACGGGGCCTTCGCTAGCGCCCGCTCAGGACAATCTGGCGCTCAAGTCGATTTTGTGACGTTGATATCGATGCGTTCCGACAAGGTCAAAAATGAATGCACGGCGTGGTAAAGCCGGTGGCGGTTTACCCCCAGCAAAGCGGCATGCGCCAGGCCGAAGATCTTGAGAATGGAGTCGTCCGGGTGCGGCAGCCCAGCGTAAAAAGCCAGCAGATCTTAGGTTGGCCCAGATCCATGCCTTAGCGCGGCGGACGCTCGGCCGGGATCTCGCGCACTTCGACATCGACCACCTCGTCGCTGCCAAGGCGGCTGCGGGCGGGCGGTGCAGCTTGGTGAGCCCGGGCGTTTGTGCTGGTGGGCACAGAGTTTTCGGGGGAGTCGCTGCGCCAGCGGCCGGACATCTGCTGGCCTGAAAACTGCCTGAACCGGCTGAAGGCGGTGACCGCCGCAGGTTTCTGTCCGGTCACCAAGGCACGCAGCAGTGCCAGCAGCAGCATCACCAGCCCAAGGGCCAGCAGGCTGAGCAGTGCAACAGCAGCAAAAATGCCCAGCGCCAGACGCATGAGCACTTGAATGAGGCAGTTAAAAAAAGGCAATGTAACTTCCCGGAAAGGACTTGTACTCATGCATGTAGATGAGGCTCATGGATCCGATTGCAAGTCGCGCTGCGCTCAGTCAAAGGCTTTGCAGCCCGAAACTACACGGGCAGCGGTGGTGACGGCGCACAGTCCCGCAAAAACCCAGGCCAGCAGCGCAAACTGAGCCGGCCATAAGCACATGGCGACGAAAAACCCCAGCGTTTCCGTGCCCTCTGTCAGCCCTCCCAAAAAGTAAAACGACTTGCCGTTGGACGTCTGCTGGCTCATCTGGCGTTTGGCCGCGATCACAGCAAAGGCTAAAAAACTGCTGCCCGTCCCCATGAAGCCCGCCAGCAAGGCCGCTGCTGCCAGTGCGTTGGCGGCGGGGTCGGCAAAAGCAAAGGCCAGCACCACGGCCGCAAAAAAAATGAAGTCCAGGGTGATGTCCAAAAAGCCCCCGCGGTCAGTGGGCTGCGTCTGCCGGGCGACTGCGCCGTCCAGACCATCGCAAAGCCGGGACAAGAGCAGCAAAGCCAGGCCCGCCCCGTAGGCGCGTTGCGCGATCAACACGGCTGCCAGCAAACCGATGGCAAAGCCGGCCAGCGTCAGCTGATTGGCGCTGACCTTGCTGCGCACCAGCCGCCGCGCCACGCGGGTGAGCGCGGGCTCGATCAGGCGCTGGGCAAAGCTGTCGAGCATGGACTGTGCGCCGGTCGCTTTAACTCAGCAAGGCCTGGGCAAATTCGCGGGCGTTAAAGGTTTCCAGGTCTTGGACCTGCTCACCAACGCCAATCAAATAAACCGGCACCGCTCGCCAGTCCGGGTGGGCCTTGCAGCGCTCGCTGGCCCACAGCGCAATGGCTGCCAGCACGCCGCCTTTGGCAGTGCCATCGAGCTTGGTGACGATCAGGCCCGTGAGTTGCAATGCCTCGTCAAAGGCTTTGACCTGCGCGAGCGCATTTTGGCCGGTGTTGCCGTCGATGACCAAAAGGATTTCATGCGGCGGTGTTCCGATGCCCTGACCACCGGCCTTGGCGATGGTGCGTTTGATTTTTTTAAGCTCTTCCATCAAGTGCAGTTGGGTGGGCAAACGGCCGGCGGTGTCCACCAGCACCACGTCCTTACCGCGCGCCTTGCCGGCACTGACCGCGTCGAAGCTGACAGAGGCCGGGTCGCCGCCGGCCTGGCTGACGATCTCGACCGTGTTGCGGTCTGCCCAGACGGTGAGTTGCTCGCGCGCCGCTGCCCGAAAAGTGTCGGCCGCGGCCAGCAGCACCGAGGCGCCCGCGTCGCTCAGGTGGCGCGTGAGCTTGCCGATGGATGTGGTCTTGCCGGCACCATTGACGCCCGTCACCATGATGACAGTGGGTACAAACTCGCCAATGCGCAAGGGCTGCTCCAGGGGTTTGAGCAAGCCGCTAAGCACTTCGATCAGCAGGTTGCGCACAGCCACGGGGTGTGTCACGCCGCTGTCTTTGACGCGGCGGCGAACTTCGCCCAGCAAATAGTTGCTGGCGGCTACGCCGGCGTCGGCCATCAGCAGCGCGGTCTCCAGGTCTTCATATAGCGCTTCGTCGATTTGCGTGCCTGTGAAAACGCTCGAAATACTGCTGCCGGTCTTGCGCAAGCCGGCCTTGAGCTTGTTCAACCAGGGCTCGCGTCCTGGCTGCAAGCCCTGGGCTGGCGCCTGGCTGTTGGCCGCAATGGGCGTGACCAGGACGCTGCCGATCAGCCCCGCTGTTGGACTGCTCAGCTCGGCACCATTTGGCGCATCCAGGGTTTCGGATGCCGCTGGCGGCTTGGGTGTTTTTTTCTTTAAGAAACTGAACATATGAGGGTCTTTGTACTGCAGCTATTCTATGAAACACCCCGTGCAAGTTACATTTGCCCAACTCATGACCCCAACTCAGCTCACGATGCCCATGTTTTCACTTTTTCTTTGTCCCCGTCTCACCGGTGCGCGCCTGGTGAAAAAAGCCGCTGCGCTCTTGGGTGCCTGGTGTCTGCTTGCCAGCAGCGCCAGTGCCCAAAGCCCCGCCCCGGGTGTGCAGGTGCAGCAATTCACACTGGCCAATGGTTTGACCCTGATCGTTAAACCTGACCGCCGGGCGCCCACGGTGGCGCACATGCTGTGGGTGCGGGTGGGCTCGATGGACGAGGTGGACGGCAGCTCGGGCGTGGCCCACGCCCTTGAACACATGATGTTCAAAGGCACGCCCACGCTCAAGCCCGGTGAGTTTTCGCGCCGCATTGCGGCCTTGGGCGGGCGCGACAACGCCTTCACCAGCCGCGACGCCACCGCCTACCACCAGCAGATTCCCGCCGCCCGCCTTGAGGAGGTGATGCAGCTGGAAGCAGACCGTTTTGCCAACACCCAGTGGGATGACGAAGAGTTCAAGCGCGAAATCGAAGTCGTCAAGGAAGAGCGCCGGCTGCGCACCGAAGACGCGCCACGCTCTCAGCTCTACGAGTATGCCTACGCTGTGGCCTTCACGGCATCACCTTACAGGCGGCCCATCGTCGGCTGGATGAGTGATCTGGACGCCATGACCTCGGACGATCTGCGCCGCTTTTACCGCCAGTGGTACGTGCCCGGCAATGCCGCCGTGGTCAT
>CAXNEG010000091.1:0-6687 GCA_964201305.1 Polaromonas sp. | reverse complement strand
AGCTTCATGCGCACGGTGGCAGAGTTACGGCCGCCGCGGCTGTATTCGGTTTTCAGCACGACCATCGGGTCCTTGCCGTGCATGATGACGTTTCCGGCGCGGATTTCTTGAGCGATTTTCATAAAAATGTGAAGTTAGGGCCGCAGCGGGCGCTGCTTGAGTGATGCGGCAAGTTAGGGGTGCCATTCGTCTGTATGAACAGAGCGCCAATTCCCCGAAAGCCCCTGATTTTAGCGGTTTTTGGCCACGAACTTGAGCAAGCTGTCGCCAAGCGCGTCTTGCGCCAGCAGCCTGGCCCGTGCGGCGCGGGTTTGGCATTGCCAATCGGCCAGAGCGCCGGCATCCACCTCAGGCAGCGGCTGGCTGCTGTCGTTCCAGGCGGCATGAAAGTTTTGCGCAGTGTCAGTGAACTGGTTTTGCTCCAAAAAAGCCGCCAGTTTGGGCAGGTGCGCGCCGTCTAGCTGCGGGTAAATCTGCCAGACAAAAGGCTTGCCCGTCCATAGCGCGCGCAGCACCGAGTCTTCGCCGCGCACAAAGTTCATGTCGCAAGCCCACAGCAGCTTGTCATAGTCCTGCTGGCTCAGCCAGGGCAAGCAGGTGATGCGCAGACCAACGCTGCCACGCGGACAGTTAGCTTCAGCCATCGCCGCTTTCACAGCCTGTGCGCTGCGCCCGGGCGTGACCAGAAGCTCTACAGGCCGGCCGGCCAAGCCACGGGCTGACCACTGCCGTAGCAGCGCGGCCAGCGCCTGTGGCTCATAGCAAAGCATGGACACCCGCAGCGGCGAAGCTTTGGCCGGCGCCGCGACTTGCAGGCCCAGGTTGTGCAACCATCTTCCGGCTTCCTTGGCTTCAAAAGCCGTCATGCGCTCGATCAGGCCCGCTTCGCGCAGTAAGCCGCCGGTTTGGGGCGTGAAGCCGGGATAAAAAAACCATTTTCTGCAACCGGCAGCCGGTCCGTGCTGCACCGGCGAGGGAAGGGCGTGGCTGCGCGCCACATAGGCCTCAGCCGACAGGTATTCGAGGTTGAGCCAACAGCGCCCGGCAACCGGGCTGGTGTGGCCGGGCAGGGGCGCCGCCAGCCAGGCGCTGAGAAATTCAGGGGGAATCTCGCAGCCAAAGGCTTCGACCAGCACCTCCCCCGGATTGGCCTGCAGCAGGGCGGCCAGCGCGTTGGCGTCTACTGCCTGTCGCCATGGCAGCACCGTCACGCCGGGCGCGCCCAGCGGTGCCATCCAGCTCAGGGCAGACGCGTCGTCGACCCACAGACGCACCGCTTGCCCGCGTGCGGCCAGATCGGCGCTCAGGCGCCAGCTCACGCCAATGTCACCGAAGTTGTCGATGACTTTGCAAAAAATGTCCCATTGCAAGCGGCGATTCATCACAGGATTGTCCACAATACGGACATCGCCCACCCAAGCCTCTCAAAGGAGCCGGCGTACCAACACCATGACCCAGCCCCACGAATTTGACCCCCAACTGCTGAGCGAAGTTGCTGCGCTGCCGGCCATGCCCGGGGTTTACCGCTACTTTGACGCCGAGGGCGCTGTGCTTTACGTGGGCAAGGCGCGCAACCTGAAAAAACGTGTCAGCACCTACTTTCAAAAAAGCCATGGCGGCACCCGCATCGGCCTGATGGTCACGCGCATTGCCCGCATGGAAACCACGGTGGTGCGCTCAGAAGCGGAAGCCTTGTTGCTTGAAAACAACCTGATCAAGACGCTCAACCCGCGCTTTAACATTTTGTTCAGGGACGACAAAAGCTACCCCTATCTCAAGCTCACAGCGGTGCAAGTACCAGCCGGCAAGGCCCAAGCCGGGCCTGCGCCAGCCGCACCGGTGGGCACAGCTTTCACCCGCATGGCTTACTACCGCGGCGCCACTGAGAAAAAGCACCATTACTTTGGTCCCTATCCCAGCGCCTGGGCGGTCAAAGAAACCATGCTGCTGTTGCAAAAAGTTTTTCGCCTGCGTAACTGCGAAGACACGGTCTTTAACAACCGCACCCGCCCCTGCCTGCTCTACCAGATCAAGCGCTGCTCTGCGCCCTGCGTAGGCCATATCAGCGCTGAAAAGTACGCTCAAGATGTTGCCAACGCAGAGCGTTTTTTGCACGGTCAAACGCAAGAGATCGTCACCGAGCTCGAGCGAAAAATGCAGCACCACGCCGGCCTGCTTGAGTTTGAGCTGGCGGCCGAGTTGCGTAACCAGATTGCAGCACTTTCGAAAATCATGCATCAGCAGTCTATGGAATTGGGCGGCAAAAACGCTGACGTTGACGCCGACATCCTGGCCGTCAAACTGCATGGGGGTAAAGCCTGCGTCAACCTGGCCATGGTGCGCGGTGGCCGGCACCTGGGTGACCGGCCTTACTTTCCCAGCCACGTGCAAGACGCCAGCGAGCTGGCCGCGCTGCAGACTGACGATGCAGCAAGCGAAGCTGCCAAGTCGGTGGAATCCATGGTGCTCGAAGCCTTTATTGCCCAGCACTACCTCGACGTGCCCGTGCCAGCCACGCTGATCTGCAGTGCGCCGGTTGACAAACTGCTGATCCGTGCGTTGTCTGCGCAAAGCGGCGTCAAGCTCGCCGCCATTCACCAGCCGCGCGAGCAGCGCCGTATCTGGCTGGACATGGCACAAAAAAATGCCGATCTGCAACTGGCACGCCTGCTGGCAGAAGAAGGCTCGCAACAATCGCGCACGCGGGCTCTGGCTGAAGCTCTTGACATGCCGCTGGACAAACTCGACACACTGCGCATTGAGTGCTTTGACATTTCTCACACGGCCGGTGAATCCACCCAGGCCTCTTGCGTGGTGTTTGAGGCGCACAAAATGCAAAACACCCAATACCGGCGCTACAACATCGACGACATCACCCCCGGCGACGACTACGCTGCCATGCGCCAGGTGCTGCTGCGCCGCTATACCAAGCTGGCCGAAGCGGCCCGCAACAACGAGGCCCGATTGCCGGACCTGGTGCTGGTTGACGGCGGCAAGGGTCAGGTGTCGATGGCGCGTCAGGTGTTTGAAGAACTGGGCCTGGACCTCGGGCTGATCGCCGGCGTCGAAAAAGGCGAAGGCCGCAAAGTCGGCTTGGAAGAGTTGGTGTTTGCCGACGGACGCGAGAAAGTTCAGCTTGGCAGTGATTCGGCCGCCTTGATGCTGATTGCACAAATCCGCGACGAAGCGCACCGTTTTGCCATCACCGGTATGCGGGCGCGTCGCGCCAAGGTGCGGGTGGGTGGCAGCAAGCTCGAAGACATTGCCGGCATCGGCCCCAAAAAACGCGCCAGCTTGCTGCAGCGCTTTGGCGGCATTCGCGGCGTAGCCTCGGCCAGCGCCCAAGACATAGCCGGTGTCGAGGGCATTTCGCGTGAGCTTGCCGACGAGATTTACCGCGCCTTGCACTGAGCGCAAGTGCCTATTCGGCGCGCGGCCCCGTTCATCCCGCAGCCCGGGCTAAGACTCATGCCAAAATCTAGCCATGTTTCTGACCATTCCCACCATCATGACCTGGACCCGCATCGTGGCGATTCCATTGATCGTGGGGGTGTTCTACATCGACTTGCCCGAGCCCAGCCGCAACCTGATTGCCACGGTGTTGTTCGTTTTGTTTGCCGCCACCGACTGGCTGGACGGCTTTTTGGCACGCAAACTCAACCAAACTTCTTCCTTCGGCGCTTTCCTGGACCCGGTGGCCGACAAGTTTTTAGTGTGCGCATCCTTGCTGGTGCTGGTGCAGTTGCAGCGGGCCGACGTGTTCGTGGCGCTGATCATCATCGGGCGTGAAATCGCCATTTCAGCCCTGCGCGAGTGGATGGCTCAGATTGGCGCCACCAAAAGCGTGGCTGTGCACATGCTCGGCAAGCTCAAGACCACCGTGCAGATGCTCGCCATTCCCTTTTTGCTTTACAACGGCACACTGTTCGGCGTCATTGACACGCACCTTTGGGGAACCTGGCTGATCTGGATTTCAGCGGTCCTGACGGTGTGGTCCATGGTTTATTACTTGCAAAAAGCCATCCCCGAAATCCGCGCTCGTACCAAATGAGCGCTGCCCCTAGCGCCAGCGGACAAACCGCGGACAGCCTTTGGCTTCGAGCCATGCCCATGGTGTTTGTGCTCATCTGGAGCACCGGCTTCATCGTTGCCAAGTTCGGCTTGCCCTATGCGCCGCCGCTGACCTTTTTGGCCTTGCGTTACGGTTTTTCTATCGTCTGCTTCCTGGTCTGGATTCAACTTTGCGGCGCGGTCTGGCCGCAACGCGGCAGCCAGTGGCTGCACCTGGCTGTGACCGGCTCGCTGATGCACGCAGGCTACCTGGGCGGCGTGTGGGTGGCGGTCAAAGCCGGCATGGGCTCCGGCTTGGCGGCCTTGATTGTGAGTTTGCAGCCGGTGCTCACCGCGGTCTGGGTATCGCAATGGGCAGGGCAGGGTGCTGCGCCCCAGCAAGTCAGCCGCCGGCAGTGGTTAGGCCTGGCACTGGGCCTGGGTGGTTTGTTGTTGGTGGTCTGGCGCAAGCTGGGTGCTGGCAGTGAGGTCAGTGGGTTGACGCTGGGCGCTGCGGTCTTTGCGCTTTTGAGCATCACGGCCGGCACGCTGTACCAAAAACACTTTATGCAGCCCACCGACGTGCGCACGGCCAACGTGATTCAGCTGGCCGCCGCCCTGCTGGTGACGCTGCCGCTGACGCTGTTGGAGACCGAAGTCATCGCCTGGAACGGCGCATTCATAGGGGCCATGGCTTGGGCGGTGCTGGCGCTCACACTGGGAGGCAGTTCCTTGCTTTACCTGCTGATCCAGCGCGGCGCGGCCACGGCGGTGACCAGCTTGCTTTACCTGGTGCCACCCAGCACGGCCCTCATGGCCTGGGCATTGTTTAACGAAGAAATCACCCTTGCCACGCTGCTGGGCACAGTTATCACTGCCATTGGCGTGAGCCTGGTGGTGCGGCCGGCCCGGGCGCCCCAACCAAGCGCTTCGCAATAAGACTAATTTCAACTAGAAGGAAAGACCATGAAACCCAACACTGGTAAAAAAAGAATTGCGGTCATCCCCGGCGACGGTATCGGCAAAGAAGTCATGCCCGAAGGCGTGCGCGTGATGCAGGCGGCTGCCACCAAGTTCGGCATTGACCTGCAGTTTGACCACTTCGATTTTTCGAGCTGGGACTACTGCGAAAAACACGGCCAGATGATGCCCGACAATTGGAAAGACCTGGTCGGCGGACATGACGCCATTTATTTCGGCGCGGTCGGCTGGCCCGCAAAAATTGCTGATCATGTTTCGCTGTGGGGGTCGCTGCTGCTGTTTCGCCGCGAGTTTGACCAGTACATCAACCTGCGCCCGGCCCGCCTGATGCCCGGCATCATCGCGCCCGTGGTGCGCCGTGACGGCAGCCCGCGCCTGCCCGGCGAGATTGACTTTTACATCGTGCGCGAAAACACCGAAGGTGAATACTCCAGCATCGGCGGGCGCGCCTTTCCCGGGACTGAGCGCGAATTTGTTTTGCAGCAGTCGGTGTTCTCGCGCATCGGTGTAGACCGCGCGCTCAAGTTTGCTTTTGAGCTGGCCATGACCCGACCCAAAAAACACCTGACCAGCGCCACCAAGTCCAACGGTATTTCTATATCGATGCCCTACTGGGACGAGCGGGTTGAAGAAATGGCCAAGGGCTACCCTGATTTGCGGCTGGACAAATTTCACATCGACATCCTGACCGCGCACTTCGTGCAGCGCCCGGACTTCTTTGACGTGGTGGTCGCCAGCAACTTGTTTGGCGACATCCTGAGCGATCTGGGCCCAGCCTGCACCGGCACCATCGGTATTGCGCCCAGTGCCAATTTGAACCCAGAGCGCAAGTTCCCTTCGCTGTTTGAGCCGGTGCACGGCTCGGCCCCCGACATTGCCGGCCGCAACATGGCCAACCCCATCGGGCAGATCTGGTGCGGCGCCATGATGCTGGAGTTTCTGGGCCACAAAGATGCGCATGACGCTGTGCTGGCGGCCATCGAAAAAGTGCTCGCTCCCGGCAGTGGCGCACCTCGCACCCCGGACTTGGGCGGCACGGCCGGTACCGCAAACGTCGGCAAGGCCATTGCGGCGGCACTTTCATGAACGTGGGCTAAGCCGACTGGTAACACGCGCGGCACGGCGGCGCAATAGGGTTTGGGCGAGGTGTTGCTGGTGCAAAGAGGCTTAGAATCTGCCTCCCCCACCTCAAAAAAGTGCCGGTGCAGACTTCGGTGCCGGTTGCACTTTGTTTTTATTTAAGCCCTGCTGGCGTACAAATTAACTCATCAGTTCCAAGGCATACCCCGTGAATAAATCAGAATTAATTGACCACATTGCTCAGCAAGCCGACATGTCTAAAGCTGCCGCCTCCCGCGCCCTGGAAGCCGCCATCGATGCCATCACTGACGCCTTGAAAAACGGTGACAGCGTTTCGCTGGTCGGTTTCGGCACTTTTGTCGCCACAGAACGCGAGGCCCGCACCGGCCGCAACCCCCGTACCGGCGATGCGATTAAAATCGACAGGGCCAAAGTTCCGAAGTTCCGTCCGGGCAAAGCCCTGAAGGATGCATTGAACTGATGCAGACGACATAAGAAGTTAGAAGTGGGGTGCTTAGCTCAGTTGGTAGAGCAGCGCCCTTACACGGCGTAGGTCGGCGGTTCGAGCCCGTCAGC
>CAXNEG010000090.1:0-6745 GCA_964201305.1 Polaromonas sp. | reverse complement strand
CGCGTGGCCAGCGGTCCGTTGGCCGCCAAGGCAGATACCAGCGCGGCAACTTCGTTGTCCAGTTGCTCCGGCGCGCACAGCGCATGAACAAAACCATGCGAGTGAGCCTGCGCTGCACTAAAGCGCTCGGCCGTGAGCATGTAACGGCGAGAGGCTTGCACACCCAGCGCGCGGATCACGTAAGGGCTGATGGTGCCGGGCAAGAGGCCCAGCCGCGCTTCGGACAAACAAAAGCCGGCGCTGTCGGCTGCCACCACCACATCACACACCGCCGCCAGCCCCATACCGCCGGCATAGCAGTCGCCCTGCACACGGCCGACGATGGGCACCGGGCACTGGTCCAGCGTCCACAACATGTCGGCCAGTTTTTGCGCGTCAGCACGGTTTTGCTCCCAGCTGAAGTCGGCCATGGCGCGCATCCAATTGAGGTCAGCGCCGGCGCAAAAAGCTTTGCCGCGCGCGCCCAACTGAATCACGCGCAAACCAGGCTCCGCGGACAGCGCGGCAAAGGTTTGCGTCAGCGCAGCAATCAATTCTTCGTTGAAGGCGTTGCGCACCTCGGGCCGGTTCAGCCAGACCTCGGCCACGTGGGCCGAGGGACGGTGCAGTTCAATCACGTTCATGCGGCAGTCCTTGTCCGTTGTTGGTTAATAACTTTGGCCTTTGATCCGCACTGCCCAGCCAGGGCCGCGGATCCGGCTTGGCCGGGCCGCAGGCGCAGCACCCCCCCGGGGGGCAGCGACCACACAAAGTGGGGAGCGTGGGGGCTCATCAATACCGCTTAGCGACTTCTTCGAGCATCACTTCAGTGGCGCCACCACCGATGGCCAGCACCCGCGCGTCGCGCCAAAGACGCTCGATGGCGGTTTCGCGCATGAAGCCCATGCCACCGTGGAACTGCTGGCAGGTCTGCACCACCTCGTTGACCAGCTCGCCGGTCAGCGCCTTGAGCATGGAGACTTCCTGCACGATGTCATGGCCCTGCGTGACTGACCAGGCGCAGTGGTACATGAACTGGCGCGCCGCGCGTGTCTTGGCGTCCAGCATGGACAGGCGCTGGCGAATGGTCTGCTGGTCCCACAGCGTGCCGCCAAAAGCCTGGCGCTGCTTCACATAGTCCAGCGTGATTTCCAGCGCGCGCGTGCAATGCCCCACCGCCATCGCACCCAGCGCAATGCGCTCGGTCTGAAAGTTCTTCATCACTGAGTAAAAGCCCTTATGCTCCTCACCCAGCAGGTTACCGGCGGGGATGCGCACATTGTCAAAAATAAGTTCGGCAGTGTCTGACGACAGCCAGCCGGTTTTCTTGAGTGCGCGGCCGACCGTGAAGCCAGGTGTTCCTTTTTCAACAATGAAGATCGACATGTCGCGCCGGCCCGGGCCGGTCTTGGCGGCCACAAAGTACAGGTTGGCATGCACGCCGTTGGTGATGAACATCTTGGTGCCGTTGATCACCCATTCGTCGCCTTCGCGCCGCGCATGGGTGCGGATGCCAGCCACGTCCGAGCCGGCGCCCGGCTCGCTGATACCGACCGCTGTGATCAGCTCGCCCGAAGTCACACCCGGCAGGTAGCGGGCTTTTTGTGCGGGCGTACCCGCATGGTGCAGGTGCGGACTGGCCATGTCGGTGTGCACAAGCACAGTGATGACGAAGCCGGCAAAGGTGGACTGCGACAGCGCCTCGGCAAACACCAGGTTGGTCAGCGCGTCGCCCTCGCCGCCGCCGTACTGGCCCTCGTACATGAGCCCCAGCAAACCGGCTTGGCCCATGCGGCGCAGTACCTCGCGCGGCACCATGCCGGTCTCTTCCCAGGCGGCCGCATGCGGCTCGACCTCTTTGGCGATGAAGCGGGCGATCTGATCGCGCAGGAGTTCGTGCTCGGGGGTTTCGTAGATGGTAGCGTTCATGGTGAGAAGCTCAAAGTAAGTCAATTATTTATTGAGGCAGTAAATTCCAGTAGGTCATTGCGGCCATGTGTCCAGCCCGCCCATGACCTGAAGCGATTCAAAATCTGCATCCCGGTGCAGCAATACATGGCCGTACGTCATGCAAAAGCTGGCGAGCAGAACATCGACCGGGCTGCTTACCGTGCGGCCCCGGGCACGCAGCCGGCGGTAGCGTTCGGCGGCCTGCAGCGCATGTGCCGCGCCGCCGATCTCGACCTGGGGCAGCGCACTCATGAGGGCTTGCGCCTCGCGCATCGAACGAGTTTCCCGAAACCCGCGCATCACTTCAAACAGAACAAGGTCCGCCATGCCGACTTCCACACTGGAGTCCCCCAGGCACTGGGCCAGCGCCGAGCAGGCAGGTCCATGCCCGACACGGAAAAAATCAATCCAGACACTGGAGTCCACCAGAATCATGCAGACTTGCCTCTAGCCCGAGCCTTGCTTGCATTGGCTGCATTTGGAGTGACCGTTTTAAAACCGGATGCTTTACCGGTACCTGCATACGCGGCACGGGGTTCTTGCACAGCTGCCGGGGGCTCAGTTTCAGTCCTTGCACGCGCCCAGCCCGCATCTGAATCATCCCACTGTAATTTGCCACGCAAGGCGAGCAAACCTTCGTAGACCTCGCGGCGGCGCACCAGCCGCAAGCCTTCTTCGACTGCTTCCTTTTTGGTCTTGAAGCCGCCGGCTTTCATGGCGGCCGCCATCAGGGCGTCGTCAATCTCAATATTGGTTCTCATCCCGATGCTCTTGATGTGTATAAATTAAAAAATTATACACATTACATCCGGAACACGCCAAATTGAGGCTCGCCAATCGGCGCGTTGAGCGAGGCAGACAGGCCCAGCGCCAGCACGCGCCGCGTGTCCGCCGGGTCGATGATGCCGTCATCCCACAGCCGCGCGCTGGCGTAGTAGGGGTGCGACTGTTGGGAGAATTGGTCGAGTACGGGTTGCTTGAAGGCGGCTTCTTCGTCGGCGCTCCATTGGCCGCCGCGCCCTTCAATGCCATCGCGCTTGACGGTGGCCAGCACGCCGGCGGCCTGCTCACCGCCCATGACGCAGATGCGTGCGTTTGGCCACATCCACAAAAAGCGTGGCGAAAAAGCGCGGCCGCACATGCCGTAGTTACCGGCGCCGTAACTGCCGCCAATGATCACTGTGAACTTGGGCAC
Organism: Polaromonas sp.; assembly: GCA_964201305.1. GTDB lineage: Bacteria > Pseudomonadota > Gammaproteobacteria > Burkholderiales > Burkholderiaceae_C > Polaromonas. The sequence continues at coordinate 3,621 of CAXNEG010000090.1, read as the reverse complement.
GCTGGCCGTGGCCACCGCGGTGACCATCTTGGCACCGTGGCGTGCGATACCTTCGTTTTCGTATTTTTTACCCACCATGAAGCCGGTGATGTTCTGCAAAAACACCAGCGGCACCTTGCGCTGGCAGCACAGCTCGATGAAGTGCGCGCCCTTTTGCGCACTTTCAGAAAACAGCACGCCGTTGTTGGCGATGATGCCGACCGGCATACCTTCGATGTGCGCAAAGCCGCACACCAGCGTGGCGCCAAAACGCGCCTTGAACTCATGGAACTCGCTGCCATCGACGATGCGGGCGATCACCTCGTGCACGTCATAGGGCTTGCGCGTGTCGGCCGGTATCACGCCGTAAAGCTCACTCGCTTCATAGAGCGGCGGCAGCGGCGTGCGCAGAGTTTGTTGGACGTGCTTGCTGCGGTTCAGGCTGGCAACAGCCTGGCGTGCCAGCGCCAGCGCGTGCGCGTCGTTTTGCGCCAGGTGGTCGGCCACACCCGACAGGCGCGTGTGCACGTCGCCGCCGCCCAGGTCTTCGGCGCTGACGATCTCGCCGATGGCGGCTTTGACCAGCGGCGGGCCGCCCAGAAAAATGGTGCCCTGGTTTTTGACGATGATGGTCTCGTCACTCATGGCCGGCACATAAGCGCCGCCCGCCGTGCAGCTGCCCATGACCACCGCAATCTGCGCTATGCCCTGCGCGCTCATGTTGGCCTGGTTGTAGAAAATGCGGCCGAAATGGTCGCGGTCCGGGAACACGTCGTCCTGGTTGGGCAGGTTGGCGCCGCCCGAGTCCACCAAGTAAATACAAGGTAAATTGTTTTGCATCGCCACTTCCTGCGCACGCAAATGCTTTTTGACTGTCATCGGGTAGTAAGTGCCACCCTTGACGGTGGCGTCGTTGCAGATGATCAGGCAATCGACGCCGCTGACGCGGCCGATGCCAGCGATCAGGCCGGCGCAGGGTGCACTGTCGCTGCCGTCGCGGTCAGGGTACATGGCCAGCGCGGCCAACGGCGCCAGCTCCAGAAAAGGCGTACCCGGGTCCAGCAGCATCTGCACGCGTTCGCGCGGCGGCAGCTTGCCGCGCGCCACATGCTTGGCACGCGCTGCATCGCCACCGCCGGCAGCCACTTTGGCGACCTTCGCTACCAGGTCTTGCACCTGCTCGCGCAGAGCGGCTGCATTGGCTTGAAAGTCGGCCGATCGGGGGTTGAGCTGGGTTTGCAGAACAGACATGTGTTTCCTTGTTACCGGGTACCGCCATCAAGCATGCGCAGAGTGCCCGAAAAAACCAACTGCGCGCAGCTGCAGCAAAGCGCTGCGGTAGCAGGCTGAATCAGAGTCCGGCCTGAGCGCCGTCGCCCAGGGCGATGTCGAGCATCATGTCGCTGGCCAGGGCGCCGACGTCGCGCTGCAGCGAATCAACCGACATGGCGGCCGGCACACGCAATTGCGCCTTGACCTTGAATGTCTTTTGACCAGACCCGCTGCTGCGCACGATGTCGGTGTGAATGCTCTCAATGCTGATGGCGCGCTCGGCGAGTAACTTGGTGAGCTTGCTGACGATGCCGACCTGATCTTCACCGACCAGTTCCAGTTCGACCAGGCGCTGCGATGCGGGCAGTGCCGCGCCTTCGCTGCCGGCGATCACCACCTGCAAGCCGCTGGAGGCCAGGCCTTGCAAAGAGTTGGTCAATGCCTGCGCGTTCTCGCGCGGCACCTCGAAATGCACCATGCCGGCAAATTCACCGGCCAGCCGGGTCATGCGGCTGGCCGCCCAGTTGGCGCCAAAACGCTGGGCGCGATCAGCCAGTGAATTGACAATGCCCGGGCGGTCGGTGCCGACGATGGACACCACCAGCGAGGTGTTGGTGGGCGCCGCCTCACCGGGCAGCAAGACAGCCTTGCGGATCATGGGTGCCCGGGTGGCAAAGGTCGGGTCTTGCACGTTGGCCGGCACCTTGCCGGTGAGGCGCGCAACGTGCACCACTTGGCGCAAGAGCTTGATGCCCATGGGCGCCAGCGCGCGCTCCCACAACTCGCGTGCGTTCTCACCTTTTTTGACAAAGCACCAGTCCTGCGCGGCAATGCCACCGGCGTCCCAGCCGTCGGCCAGGTGGTAGACCGAGCCGCCGGCAATCGCGTCGCCTTCGAGAATGGTCCATTCCACCGCAGCAATGCCGCGGTGCCGGGGTAACAGCGACGGGTGGTAGCCGACGCCACCCAGGCGAGATCGCGCCAGCGCCTCGTCACTGACGCGGGCATGGGTGTGGGCGGCAATGATTAGCTCGGTGCCCTCGGGAATCGCATGGCCGGGCACAATTTTGGGGCTCTCCAGCACGTGCAAGGCAATGCCGGCAGCACGCGCAGCCACGGCCAGACGATCGTCGTCAGCCGGCGCCACAACGCCGGTGAACTCAATGCCCTCTTCGTGGCGAAGCGCCTCAAAAACTGAAGCCGCAAAAAAACGGGAACCCACCAGTGCACATTTCATGGAAGTCACTCTTTGTAAGAAAGAAGGCGCTGCCAGTCAAAGCGCTGCCAGCGCGGATCGAAGTGTCAGCCGGCGACGGCTTCGGCCACTTTTTCGGTCAAGCCGACACGGTCTAAAGCACCGGCCAGGTTGGCCACGGTGTGGTCGACATGGTGCCACTTGTCCAGGCCAAACAGGCCGATACGGAAGGTCTTGAAGTCCGCCCGCTCGTCGCACTGCAACGGCACACCAGCGGCCGTTTGCAGGCCTTGCTCCAGGAACTTCTTGCCTGTGTGGATATCCTGGTCGGTGGTGTAGCTGACCACTACGCCCGGCGCTTTGTAGCCTTCGGCGGTCACACTGCGCAAGCCGCGACTTTCAAACAGTGCGCGTACTTTTTTGCCCAGCAGCTCCTGCTCGGCCTTGACCTTGGCAAAACCGTAGGCCTGGGTTTCTTTCATGACGCTGCACAAACGCGTCAGGGCGTCTGTCGGCAAGGTGGCGTGGTAAGCGTGGCCACCTTTTTCGTAGGTCTCCATGATCTGCAGCCACTTTTTGAGGTCGCAGGAAAAGCTGGAGCTGGTGGTGCCGTCAATGGCGGTGCGGGCCCGCTCGCTGAGCATGACCATGGCGCAGCAAGGCGAGCTGCTCCAGCCTTTTTGCGGCGCGGAGACCAGCACATCAACGCCCGTGGCTTTCATGTCCACCCACATGGCACCGGAGGCAATGCAGTCCAGCACAAACAAACCGCCCACCGCGTGCACGGCATCGGCCACGGCGCGCAGGTAGCTGTCGGGCAGGATCATGCCGGCAGAGGTTTCCACGTGTGGTGCGAACACGACCGCCGGCTTTTCTTTGGCAATGGCGGCCTGCACTTCGGCAATCGGGGCGGGCGTCCAGGGCGACTGCGCTTGGGCGCTGATTTGGCGCGCCTTGATCACGGTGTGCGAGGCGGGGATCTGGCCCATGTCAAAAATCTGCGTCCAGCGGTAGCTGAACCAGCCATTGCGGATGACCATCACGTGTTTGCCGCCGGCAAACTGGCGGGCCACCGATTCCATGCCGTAGGTGCCGCTGCCGGGCACCAGCACGGCGGAATGCGCGCCATAGACTTCCTTGAGCATGCCGGAAATGTCCGTCATCACGCCCTGAAA
>CAXNEG010000089.1:0-6791 GCA_964201305.1 Polaromonas sp. | reverse complement strand
TGGGCTTGCGCGGCAAAGTGGTCGGTGACATACAACAAGGCCAGGGTTGGCGTGCTGGCATAGCCGGGCAGCGCCATCTGTGCGCGCAGTTGCGCCAGCACCAGTGCGGCGGCCATGGGCCACTGCGGGTGCGTGGCATGCCCATAGGGAAACAACTTCATCGGCTGCGTGGGGCCGCCTTGCGGGCTGGCGCCTTGGATTTGGAAGTCGACGTGCGCCCGGCCTGGGCTTTGGCCTTGGAAGCTGATTTGAGCGTCGTTGACTTTTTGCCGGTGCGCGGGGCCGCAGTGATCGGCTTGCGCGCCGATGCGTCTTTCATCGCGGCCTGGGCAATGCCCTGGAACTGCTGCGTCAGCGCGCTCCACCACTGCATCGGGTCAATCGCCGCGCCACCCTCGGCCGCCTTGCTGGGGCTGTCGGGGACGACTCGAGGCTTGGCTGCAGGCTCGGGCGCAGGGGCAACGCCCGGCATGCGGGCGGTGAAGGCCTGGGCCATTTCGTTCATGTTGACATTCATGCCCCGCAAAGCGGTCAGCGTCATTTTTTGCACTTCGAGGGCCTGGATGGTGGCTTTGAGTGCTGCGGCGTTCTGGTCCAGCCAGAACTGCACGGCCTTGAGCTCGGCAATGCGTTTATCGAGCTCCTCGACATTCAAGGTGGGAGCGACCCAACCGCCAAGCTGCGCCATGCCCGGCATGGCTGGCGGGGCGCTGGCGGCAGACTGAGCGCTGAGATTTTTCAAAAAATCAAAGCCCGGTACCAGTTTGCCGAAGTCGGGGAAATGGGCCTGGTCAGCGTCGCTCATGGTTTCTCCAGATGTTTGATGCTCTGCACGGTGAACGCCATTGTGCAGTGGCGGCAGGCCGCGTCAATGACTTTTGCTAAGCTTAACAACATGAAAAGTCTGTTTCACTTCTCCTTCAATGTCACCGACTTGCAGGTGGCACGGCACTTTTATGTGGATGTCCTGGCTTGCACCGAAGGGCGCAGCACCGACACCTGGGTTGATTTTGACTTTGCCGGTCACCAGTTGTCGCTGCACCTCGGAACGCCCTGGAAGACCGAACCCACGGGCCGCGTGGGCGAGCACATGGTGCCGATGCCGCATTTCGGCCTGGTGCTGGCGCTGCCCGACTGGCAGACCATGGCGGCGCGGCTTGAAGCGGCGGGCACAGACTTCATCATCCGGCCGCAGTGCCGCTTTGCGGGTGAACCCGGCGAGCAGTGGACGATGTTTTTTTGTGACCCCTTCGGCAACCCGATAGAGATCAAAGGCTTTCGGTCGCTAGAGACGATTTACGACCACTGACAGTCGCGGGTACGGGCCGTATGGTTTGCGCGATAGCGCCGAACAAGGCCCCACCTTGCGGGTCTTTCATCTCAATGCGGATGGTGTCGCCGAACTTCATGTAATCGGTGACAGGCTGGCCGTCCTGCAAAGTCTCCATGGCGCGCTTTTCAGCGATGCTACTGTAGCCTTTGGGCCATTGCGTCTGACCTTGAATTTCCTGGCCCCGGTTGCTGACGGTGCCCGAACCGATGACGCTGCCGGCGCGCAACTTGCGCGTCTTGCACAGGTGGGCGATCAGCTGGCCGAAATGAAAGCTCATCTCTGCGCCTGCGTCGCACATGCCGACCTTGCGGTTGTTCCAGGTGCTTTGCAGCGTCAGGTGCACACGGCCTTGCTGCCAGGCGCTGCCTAACTCATCGAGCGTCACCGCCACCGGGCTGAAAGCCGTCGCCGGTTTGCTCTGTAAGAAGCCAGAGCCCCTGGCTGCTTCTTGCGTCGCCACATGACGCAGCGTCACTCCATTGGCCAGCATCACCAAGCGAATGCCTTCAAGGGCCTGCTCTGGTGTGCAGCCCATGGGCAGGTCGGCGCTGACCACCGCCATCTGGGCTTCAAAGTCGATGCCGGCGTCTTCGCTGACCAGCGTCACATCATCACACGGGCCGCAAAATTCGTCGCTGCAGCCCTGGTGCATCCATGGTGCCGCATCAGGTGCTGCGGGCAGCTCAGCGCCACCGGCGCGCAGGAGCAGCTCGGAATGGTTCATGAAGGCGGCGCCATGGACCCACTGGTAGGCGCGGGACAGCGGCGCCATACAGCGCGAAGGCTCAAAGGGAAAGGCATGGCGGGCCCGCCCCTGGTTCAGCGCGTCATACAAGTCTTGCAGCTGCGGCGACAGAAAGTTCCAGTCCTCGAGCACCTTTTGCAGCGTGCCGGCAACGCCGCTGGCGTAGTGTGCCGTGGCAAGGTCTCGCGAGACCACCAGCAACTGACCGTCACGCGAGCCGTCTTTGTAGGTGGCGAGTTTCATGGCTTGTCTTTCAGGGGTGTTGGGTTGGCCGCCCTTCGGTGCGACCTGTCAGGATGAGCATCAAGGCGGCGATGAGCGCCTGGCGTTACGATAAGCGGCTTCTTTTGTCTTGCCAACCACAGCTAAATTCTAGTCCACTGCGCATGATCGACCGCCCGCTCACGCTCATTCACAGCGCGCCGCGCCGCGCCTTGTGGCTGTTGGCTGCCCTGGTGAGTCTGGTGCACTGGTGGGTGCTGGCTGATGGCCCCTTGGACTTGGGTCTGAACAACACCCCGCCAACACGGCCGCCAGCCAACCTGGTTTTCAACACGCGGCGCATTGAAGTCGCGGTACCGGCCGCCATCAAACCAGTGGCCGGCGTCATCCAGGCGGCACGCCTGCGCGTGAAGCCGCCCGCGGCAAGCCCTTCGCTAGCCCAAGCCCCATCCATCCTGGCCACTGCACCATTGCCTCCTGAAACCGCCGCAGCACCTGTACCTGTCGCTCCGGCCGACGCGTCCCCCAGCCAAACCGAAGCGCAGCCACAGGTGCAGGCTCCGGCCGTACAGGCAGAGCCGCCGCCTCTTGTTGCCGCCGCCCAGCCGGAGCCGGCTCAGTCGCCGGCCGCCCTCAGCATTCCCAACTCGGTGCGACTCACCTACAAGATGACCGGCTTGTCGCGCGGAATGAACTACTACGCCAATGGCGAGTTGAATTGGCTGCGCGAAGCTAACCGCTACGAGTCGAGCATGGTGGTCAGCGCGTTTTTGCTCGGCTCGCGCTCCATGACCAGCGTGGGCGAAGTGACTGCCGATGGCCTAGCGCCCAAACGTTTTGGCGACAAAGCCCGTAACGAGCTGGCCACGCACTTTGATGCAGACAAGGGCAAGATCACCTTCAGCGCCAACCGGCCTGAATTACCCTGGCAGCGCGGCGCGCAAGACCGGCTGAGCGTATTTTTTCAGCTCGCCGGCTTGTTGGCCGGGCAAGCTGGCGCGGCCCCCACGGGCACCCGCATTGCGATTTACACCGTGGGCCCGCGCGATGCCGAGACCTGGACTTTCATCGTCGAGAACATGGAAAACCTGAACCTGCCCGTGGGCGAGATCAAGGCCCTTCGGCTCACCCGCGAACCCAAGCGCGAGTTCGACCAGAAAATTGAGACCTGGTTTGCGCCGTCCATGTCTTACTGGCCGGTACGCATCAAGATCACGCAAAGCAACGGGGATTTTGTGGACCAGCAACTCTCTGGCAGCCGCGCACCATGAGCCTTGAATTCACGTCAACAGGCGCCATCTAGTGTCAAAGGATATTTAGTTTATGCACCTGCTCTACGACTCGGATTCTTTTGCGGTGATGCAAATACAAGCCAATGCTGAGAGCTCAGACGCCAACGCGTCCCCGGCGCCGGCGCAGCCGCAACTGGCGCGCAACGGCTTTGAAATCGTTGACAAACGCTCCGGCAAAGAGGTTTACCTTGATGGCTCTTGGGCTGAGTTGTTTCAGCAACGCCTGGACGGCTGGCAGCAAAAAACTCCGACCGAAGAAGAGATTGAAGAGATATTAGAGAGTTACGCAGAACTCGCCCAGATGCCTGTTGTCATGCATTGAGCGTTCGTCATTTGGCTGCTCGCAGCCACAGCCAGCCGCGGTACATGGGCTCTGTGAGAAGAAGCACCGCAGCCACCCGCGTTACATGAAAAGCCGTCACCAACGGCACGCCCAGCTGCAAGACCTTGGCCGTGATAGCCATCTCCGCAACGCCGCCCGGCGCAACGCCCAACATGAGCGTAGCCCATGGCAGGCCTGAGACCCAAGACAGCAGCCAGGCAAAACCAGCGCACAGCAAAATCATGGTCACGGTGGTGAAGGCCACCGAGAACATCCAGCGCGGCGCCATTCGAATGAAGCCCGGCGTAAAACGCACCCCCAGCCCGATGGCCAGCACCAGCTGCGCCGCATTCGTCATGGGCTGCGGCAGGGCCGACAGGTTCAGACCGTTGGCGGTCAACAGCATGGACACGCCCAGCGCACCCAAAAACCAGGGGTTGGTGCCGCGCAAGCGCAGCAGCAGCCAGCAACCTGCACCTGTCAGCAGCAGCCACAATGCCAGGCCAGGCCAAGCGACCACGCGCGGCCCCGGCAAACTCATGTCCAGACCGTGCATGCCGCTCCACTGCATGCCGAAAGGAACAATCAGCGTCACCATCAAAACGCGCAGACTGTGGGCAGCGGCGATCAGGTCGGTCTGCGCGCCAAAGCGCTCCCCCAAAATCGTCATTTCAGAGGCCCCCCCTATGGGTGATGCAAAGTGCGTGGTCAAGCGCGTCACCCCGGGGATGTGCATCAGCCCCGGGCCGGCATGCAATCTGTACAAGCACACGCCAGCCACAAAGCCTATCACCAGCGCCCAAAGAATGCCCAGCGAAATCACCCACCACAGGCCCAGCAACATGTCCAGCACCTGCGGCGTGAAATACAAGCCAAGTGCCCCGCCGATCACCCACTGACCCGCATTGCGCAGTGGTGTGGCGCTGGCCGCGGGGCCGCCGGTCATGGCGAGCAGCGCGGTCGATAAAAGGGGGCCCACCATCCAAGGTACCGGCGTGTGAAAGGCGACACACAGCATGGCAGCGGCCACGGCCAGCAAAAGCGTCAACCCAATGCGCGTGGCCGGCTTGGTCATGAGGTTTCGGAAAAATCGGATAAAAACAGGTACAGACATCGCAACAGCCGACCAGCAGCTCAAATAAAGACCACAGTTGTTGTCACCAAAGCCTTAGTATCGCCGCATGTTTGACTTTTTCCTGGCCCCCCGCAGCGCCCGCCTGTTGATGACCGCCGCCCTGCTGCTGAGCCTGAGCAGTTGCAGCCTGCAGCCCCGGCAGTCTGATGAAGAACGCCTGGCCGCCTGGCTCCCGGCCGACGTGCTGCTGCTCGGCGAGCAACATGACGCCGGCGCGCACCAGAACGTGCAGCAACTCCTTGTGGCGGTGCTTGCCGGGCGCGGCCTACTGGCGGCGCTGGCGCTGGAGATGGCCGACAGCGGCACCAGCACCGCCCTTTTGCCCCCCGACGCCAGCCCGGAGAAGGTCCGTGCTTTGCTGAACTGGGACGACATGGCCTGGCCCTGGACGGCCTACGGTCCGGCGGTGATGTCAGCGGTGCGCGCCGGCGTGCCGGTGTTGGGGGCCAATTTGCCGCGCAGCGACATGCGCGCCAGCATGGCCGACTCGCAGCTTGATCAGCGGCTGCCCGGCCCTGCGCTCAAAGCGCAACAACAACTCATACGCCAAGGCCATTGCGATCTCTTGCCCGAGGGCCAGATCACACCCATGACGCGCATTCAGATCGCCCGTGACCGGCGTATGGCTGACACGCTGGCCAAGGCCGCGCAGAAAGGAAAGGTGGTGGTGCTGATCAGCGGCAGCGTGCACGCCGACAAACAATTGGGCGTGCCGCAGCACCTGCCGGCCGGCTTGCAAGTCAAAAGCGTGCGCCTGCTCGCCGGCGGGCAAGTGCTGCCGGGCGAGACTTTCGACGGTGTCTGGCCCACGGAAGCCCTGCCGGACAAAGACTACTGCGCCGGACTGCGGCAGCAATTCGGCCAGCCGGCAGCCAAGCCCTGAAGATGGATTCCGGTCTTCAGGGGTGCTGCCGTAGGGCATCTGCCACCACGTTGACCATGCGGTCGAACTGTTCTTTTTCCACAATGTAGGGCGGGCACAGCACGATGTTTTCACCGGCCGGACGTACCAGCACGCCGTGGCGTAAAAAGCTCATGAACACGTCATAAGCGCGTTTACCCGGCACGCAACTGATGAGCTGTGCCTGCGACAATAGCTTCATGATGACGCCGTCCTACACACTGACCCTCTCCTGCCTGGATCGCCCCGGCATTGTTCACGCCGTGTCCGGCTTTTTGTTTGAGCGTGGTGGCAACATTCTGGACGCTGCCCAGTACGCCGATGACAAAGACCAGGACGCCACCGGCCTGTTTTTCATGCGGGTCGGCTTTGCATGTTCTCGGCTGTCTTTTGATGAACTCAAGAATGCGCTGGCCGTCCTGGCCGGCGATTTCGGCATGCATTGGCAACTGCATCCGACCAGCCAGCCCATGCGCACCGTGCTCATGGTCAGCCGGGAAGGCCATTGCCTGAACGACCTGCTGTTTCGCTGGAAGTCGGGCCTGCTCAAGCTGGACATCCGCGCCATCATTGCCAACCACCTTGATTTGCATCCGCTGGCAGAGCGCTACAACTTGCCTTTTCACCACATCCCGGTGAGCGCCGCCACCAAGACGCAAGCCGAAGCGCATCAGTACGAAGTCATTCAGTCCGAAGGCGCCGAGCTGGTGGTGCTGGCGCGTTACATGCAAATTTTGAGCGACGAGATGTGCCGGAACCTGGCCGGCCGCGCCATCAATATTCACCATTCTTTTTTGCCGAGCTTCAAGGGCGCCAAGCCCTACCACCAGGCGCATGCGCG
>CAXNEG010000088.1:0-6843 GCA_964201305.1 Polaromonas sp. | reverse complement strand
ATTGCCCCAGGCCGTCGCTTTGTCTTGGCTTGCCAGCAGCACGGGCGCAATGTCATCGGGCGACAGGCCAGGGCTGCGCAAAATCAAATCAAAGGTTTCACCCCTGGCCATGAGTGCCGCAAAGTCACCGCCCACAAAGCGCACGCCGGACAACTGCTGCTGCAAGGCGGTCAACTGCGGCGGCGTGCTGCGCGTGTCGGCCACGGTCACAGTGCTGCCATGGCGCACGCACCAGCGCGCCAGCGCCAGGCCAGACGCGCCGAGCCCGAGCACCAGAACCTGTTGACCGGCTAGATTTTTCATCGCAGTTTCAAGGTCGACAAACCGACCAGACACAGCAGCATGGTGATGATCCAGAAGCGCACAACCACTTGCGTTTCTTTCCAGCCGCTTTTCTCAAAGTGATGGTGCAGTGGCGCCATTTTCAGGATGCGCCGGCCACTGCCGTATTTTTGTTTGGTGTATTTGAAGTACACCACTTGCAGCATGACCGACAAGGCCTCAGCCACAAAGATGCCGCCCATGATGGCCAGCACAATTTCCTGGCGCACGATCACGGCGATGGTGCCCAGAGCAGCACCCAGCGCCAGCGCACCCACGTCACCCATGAAGACCTGGGCCGGGTGGGTGTTGAACCATAAAAAGGCCAGGCCCGCACCGGCCATGGCGGCGCAAAAAATCAGCAGCTCGCCAGCGCCCGGAATATGCGGCAAAAACAAGTAGCGCGAAAACACCGCACTGCCGGTGACATAAGCAAAAACGCCCAGTGCCGAGCCCACCATGACGACCGGCATGATCGCCAGACCATCCAGGCCGTCGGTCAGGTTCACGGCGTTGCTGGAGCCCACGATCACCAGGTAAGTCAGGATCACAAAGCCAAAAACACCCAGGGGGTAGCTGACTTCCTTGAAAAACGGTAGCAAAAGACCGGCCTTGGGCGGCAGGTTCACATCAAAACCCGATTGCACCCAGCTCAAGAATAGCTCCAGCACCCGCAGGTTGGAACTCTCAGAAATACTGAACACCAGGTACAGCGCAGCCACGAGACCGACCAGAGACTGCCATAAGTACTTGTCGCGCGAGGGCATGCCTTCGGGATCTTTGTGAACCACTTTGCGCCAGTCATCGGCCCAACCGATGGCGCCGAAGCCGAGCGTGACCAGCATCACAATCCAGACGAAACGGTTGCTCAGATCGGCCCACAGCAGTGTGGCAATGGCAATCGCCAGCAGCACCAACACGCCGCCCATGGTGGGTGTGCCGCTCTTGCTCAGGTGCGTTTGCATGGCGTACTCGCGGATCGGCTGGCCGATCTTCAGTGCGATCAGGCGCCGGATCACGAAAGGCCCGGCGATCAAACCGATCAGCAAAGCCGTCAGCGCTGCCATCACGGCCCGGAAAGTCAGGTACTGGAACACCCGGAAAAAACTGAATTCAGGCGACAGGGTTTGCAGCCACTGGGCCAGGTTGATCAACATGCTTTTTCCTTAGGGGCAGATGAAAACGGCTGCGATGCGGCCGCGGCTTGTTGCTGCATGTCCTCAACCACACGCTCCATCTTCATGAAGCGCGATCCCTTGACCAGCGCGCTGGCGCAGCCCGGCAGGTGTTGCCTGACGTCTTTCAGCAGTGCTTCGAAATCTGCGTGATGCCGGGCACCCGGACAGGCTGCAGCGGCGTACTGCATCAGCGAGCCTGTGCAGACCAGCTGATCGATACCGCATTGCTGCGCATAGGCGCCGATCTCGGTATGAAACTCAGGGCCGCGCTCACCCACTTCACCCATGTCGCCCAGGACCAGCAGGCGGGGCCCCGGCAGCTCGCTGAGCACCAAGATGGCGGCACGCACCGAATCGGGATTGGCGTTGTAGCTATCGTCCACCACCGTCAGCGGCTGGCCGGCCAGCGACAGTTGCCATGCGCGTGAGCGACCCTTGACGGGTACAAAAGCCGTCAGCCCTGCGGCGATCGCTGCCATGGGCACGCCTGCGGCCAGCGCACAGGCAGCCGCAGCCAAGGCATTTTTGACGTTGTGGCGACCGGCCACGTTCAGCGCAAAGACCAGGGCGCCTGCGGGCGTTGTTGCCTTGACTTGCCAGCTGCGCTCCGTCCAGCTGGCGCTCCCACTGACGTCTGCGGCACTGTCCAGGGCAAAGGTGATGGTGCGACGCGCACCGGCCAGTGCACGCCAGATCGGCGTGTGCGCATCATCGGCCGGAAAAACCGCCACGCCAGTATCGGCCAAGGCGCTGATAACGGCACCGTTTTCACGCGCCACCGCTTCAACCGTGCCCATGAACTCCAAATGCTCTCGCTGCGCATTGTTGACCAGCGCCACGCTGGCTTTCGCCATGGCGGCCAATTCGGCAATTTCGCCGGGGTGGTTCATGCCAAGCTCGACCACGCCCACCTGGTGCGTGGCTCGCAAGCGCAGCAGCGTCAGCGGCACACCGATGTCGTTGTTGAAATTGCCTTCGGTGGCAAATGCCTGCTCTCCCCTGAAGTTGCGCAGGATGGCGGCGATCATCTGCGTGACGGTGGTCTTGCCGTTGCTGCCGGTGACGGCCACCAGCGGCAGCGTGAACTGCGCGCGCCAGCCGGCAGCCAGCAGGCCCAGCGCCGCTTTGCTGCTTAGCACCTGCAAGCCCGGCAAACCCGCTTCGGCCAAGCCCTGCTCTGCCAACGCGGCGACAGCGCCCTGTGCGCCGGCTTGCCTTAGAAAATCATGGGCGTCAAACCGTTCGCCCTTGAGCGCTACAAACAAGTCGCCACTGCGCAGGCTGCGCGTGTCAGTGTGCACACGCGAAAATTGCAGTGAAGCCTCGCCCACCAGCTGCGCGCCCGGCAGCATGGTCTGGGCCTGGGCCAGGGTCATCATGCGCTCGCCCCTGCAACTTGCGCGGTGTAGCTGGCCAGCGCCGCCTCAGCCAGCGCACGGTCGGAAAACGGCAGTTTCTGGCCCAGTATTTCCTGGTAATTTTCATGTCCCTTACCCGCCACCAGCACCACATCGTGTGCGCCGGCTTGCTGCACTGCCGTGACAATCGCGATGGCGCGGTCGGCTTGCACCTGCGCTGAGGCCGATGCCGGTAAGCCGGTCAGCATGTCGGCCATGATGGCTTTGGCGTCTTCGCTGCGCGGGTTGTCACTGGTGATCACCAGATGGTCGGCGCCTGCAGCCGCCGCGGCCGCCATCAGCGGGCGCTTGCTGGCGTCGCGGTCACCGCCGCAACCAAATACACAGCTGAGCCGGCCGCCCCGCTGGTGCGCCAGCGGCCGCAGTGCTTGCAGCACTTTGCTCAAGGCGTCCGGCGTGTGGGCGTAATCAATCACCACCAGCGGGCGGCCTTCGATCGACAGTGTTTCCATGCGTCCGGGTACCGGGCTCAGGCCAGAGCAGCTGTCGGCAATCTTTTGCAGCGGCAGACCCAGGCTGCGCAAGGTTGCGATCACGCCCAGCAAATTGGCCACGTTGTAGTGGCCGACCACAGGCGCATGAATATGACAGACTGTCTGGCCTTCGTGCACTTCAAAGCTCATGGTGTTCAGGCCATAGCGAATTGCATCTGCCCTCAACCGCGCAGGGCCGGTGGCCGACACCGTCCACACATCCAGGGCGCGCGATTTCAATGCCTCAGCCAGGCCTAAGCCGTGCGCGTCATCGATGTTAATGACCGCCGCCTTCAGTCCGGGCCATTCAAAGAGTTTGACTTTGGCCGCCCAGTAGGCCTGCATCGTGCCGTGGTAGTCCAAATGGTCTTGTGTGAAATTGGTGAAGATGGCGGTGTGCACCACCGTAGCGTCAAGGCGGTGTTCAGCCAGGCCGATGGAGGAGGCTTCTATAGCGCACGCCTCAAAAGCTTCGTCCACCAGGCGGCGTAAAGCTTGCTGAAAAATCACCGGGTCCGGGGTCGTCAGCCCGTTGAAAACCACAGCGCCCGGCTCGCCAATACCCAGGGTGCCCACCACAGCACAACGCTGGCCCAAGCGGCTCAGGGCCTGTGCCAACCACCAGGCGGTCGAGGTCTTGCCATTGGTGCCAGTGACTGCCAGCACCCTCAATTGCTCGCTGGGCTGACCAAAGTAGGCGGCAGCGATAGGCGCGGCATCCCGCTTGAGGCCGGCGTAAGTGGCCACACGCGCATCACGCCAGTCGAAGGCCTGCGCACCGTCTGCTTCCACCAGGCAGGCAGAGGCGCCTTCGGCCAGCACATCCGCCACATAACGCCGCGCATCGGTAGCCGCACCCGGCCAGGCCAGAAAACCGTCACCCTGGCGCACATGGCGGCTGTCAGAGCGCAGCGTACCGGTGATGCGCTGCTGCAACCAGCTGGCAGCCGCTTGCGGTGTGGCCAAGGCCTGCGTGGAGGGTGACGCGTTCACAGCGACTCCTCCACCGGGTTGGCCACGATTTGCGGCTTGACCGTCACATCGGGTTGCACATTCATCAGGCGCAGCGTTTGCTGTACCACTTCACTGAAAACAGGCGCTGCCACCACCCCGCCGAAATATTGTCCGTTGCTGGGCTCGTCAATCATCACCGCCACAATGATGCGCGGCGTGTCAATGGGTGCCATGCCGGCGAACCAGGCGCGGTATTTATCACTGGCGTAGCCCTTGCCGACTTGCTTGTGCGCGGTGCCTGACTTGCCGCCCACCGAATAACCAACTGTCTGCGCCAGCTGTCCGGTGCCGCCGGGGGCTGCCGCCATTTGCAGCATGCGTCGCACCGCTTGTGCGTTTTCAAGGGAAAAGACCTTCACGCCCACAGCCGGCTCCGTGCTCTTGAGCATGGTCAGCGGAATGATGCGCCCGTCATGCGCAAAGGCTGTGTACGAATGCGCCATCTGAAACAGCGAGGCCGACAAGCCGTAACCATAGGACATGGTGGCCTGATCGACAGGGCGCCAGGTTTTCCAGGGGCGCACCCGGCCGGTGACAGCGCCGCGAAACTGAATCTGCGGTTTTTGCCCGTAACCCAATGCGGTGAAGGTATCCCACATTTCATGCGGGCTCATTTTTTGCGCGATCTTGAGCGCACCCACGTTGCTGGATTTTTGAATCACACCCTCGACAGTCAGCGTGCCGTAGTTGTGTGTGTCGGTGATATTGAAGCCGCCAATGGCATAACGGCCCGGCCCGGTGTCGATGAGCGTTTGCGGCGTCACGCGGCCTGACTCCAGGGCCATGGCCACGGTGATCGGCTTCATGGTCGAGCCCGGCTCAAAGGTGTCTGTCACAGCGCGGTTGCGCAACTGCTCACCCGTGAGGTTTTTGCGTTTGTCGGGCATGTAGCTGGGGTAATTGGCCAGCGCCAGCACTTCGCCTGTGACAGCGTCAAGCACCACCACGCTGCCGCCCTTGGCTTTTTGCGCAGTCACAGTCTCGCGCAGTTTTTGATAGGCAAAAAACTGTACCTTGCTGTCCAACGAGAGTTGCAGGTCCTTGCCATCGACCGGTGGCACTTTGTCGCGGATGTCCTCCACCACGCGGCCCTTACCGTCTTTGATGACACGCCGGGAGCCCGAGCGTCCGAGCAAGTGCTTCTCGAAAGTCAGCTCCATGCCATCCAGGCCGGTGTTTTCAATGTTGGTAAAGCCGATCACGTGCGCCGTGGCTTCGCCATCGGGGTACTGGCGCTTAAATCCGCTGTCCTGGTGAATGCCTTTGAGACCGAGCTCGGTGATGCGCTTGGCCACCGGCTCTTCGACCTGGCGCTTGAGCCAGACAAAGCTCTTGTCTTCATTGCCCAGCTTGCTGCTCAACTCTGTCAGCGGGATCTCCAGCAGCTGCGCCAGCTCTTTGAGCTGCGCCGGCGTGGCGTTGACGTCTTCCGGAATCGCCCAGATGCTGGCCGCCGGAATGTTGGAAGCCAGAATCAAACCATTGCGGTCCATGATGCGGCCGCGACTGGCCGGTAGCTCCAGGGTCCGGACGAAACGAACCTCACCCTGACGCTGAAAAAATGCATTACCGAAAATCTGTACATGCGCCGCCCGTGCCGCCAGCACCGCAAATCCCAGCGCAATGGCCGCCACGATGAACTTGCTGCGCCACACCGGCGTTTTGCTGGCCAGCAAGGGACTGGAGCTGTAACGTACGCTGCGGCTCATGGTTTAACCGCTCCGGGGGCGGTTGCCGTATCACGGTAAGCTACATACTGGGTGATCGCCGGCGTAGCAGGTTGCATCTTCAATTTTTCTTTGGCCAGTTTGTCCACCCGCATGGGCGTGGCCTGCGCGCGTTTTTCGGCCAGCGCACTCTCACTGTCCATCTCCAGCTTGCGCATTTGCAAAGCTGCTTTTTCAAGCTCTACAAACAACCGGCGCGACTCGTACTGCGTATGAACCAGGTACAGCGCACTCAACACCACCGCCACCAGGAGCAACACATTGACCCGGATCATGCCGGCACTCCGGTGCGCTCAGCCAGCCGCATCACAGCACTGCGCGAACGCGGGTTTTCGCCGACTTCTGCGTCGGATGGTTTGACACGTCCCAAGGCACTCAGGCGCATGGCTTTGGGTGCGGCAAAAGGGGCCCGGCGATCGAACACCTCGCGCGAATGTTCAGCGATAAATTGCTTGACGATGCGGTCTTCCAAAGAATGAAAACTAATGACCACCAGCCGACCTCCGGTTTGAAGTACCTTAAGTGAAGCACTCAGCGCCTGTTGCAACTCTTCAAGCTCGGCATTGATGAAAATCCGAAAAGCTTGAAATGTGCGCGTTGCAGGGTCCTTACCCGGCTCGCGGGTTTTGACCGCGCCAGCCACGACCTCGGCCAGTTCAGCGGTGCTTCCAAGAGGGCCCCGTTCCTGCCGCCGACGATCAATCGCCTTTGC
>CAXNEG010000087.1:0-6848 GCA_964201305.1 Polaromonas sp. | reverse complement strand
GGTTTATTGAGTTCAGCTGCGAATTCAGCGACGGTGGTGGTACTGGACATAATTGGGTTTCCGTGCGGCCTCCATGATCATTGCTCTTGAGCAGCAGGCACGTCATCGGTAAACCAATGTGCGCGTGCGGTCATGATCAGGGCCTTGGCATCGTCTGTGGACTGGCCAGTGATATCGGTGAGTTCGTCAACCGCCAGATCGGCAAGATCGTCGCGTGTATGAACACCCGATTCGATGAGCTTGGCAATCAATTCAGGCGTCAGGCCGTCGAGGTCGCGCAGGTTTTGCGAAACCTCTTCAACGTTTTCTTCCTTGGCGATTTCCATCGTCAGCAAAGCGTCTTTGGCGCGCGTACGCAGCTCATTGACAGTGTCTTCGTCAAATGACTCGATCTCCAGCATTTCCTGGATGGGCACATAAGCGACTTCTTCGAGGCTGGTGAAGCCTTCGGAGATCAGGATGTCGGCAATCTCTTCGTCCACATCGAGTTTTTCCATGAACAGTTTGCGGCTGCTGTCGCTTTCTGTAGCCTGCTTCTGGGCAGACTCATCAGCCGTCATGATGTTGATTTTCCAGCCGGTCAGCTCAGCGGCCAGGCGCACGTTCTGACCACCGCGGCCAATGGAGATGGCCAGATTTTCTTCGTCCACCACCACGTCCATGGCGTGACGCTCTTCGTCCACCACGATGGATGACACGTTGGCCGGGGCCAGTGCGCCGATGACAAACTGTGCCGGGTCTTCGCTCCACAGCACGATATCAACGCGCTCGCCAGCGAGCTCGTTGGTCACGCCGTTGACACGGGTGCCGCGCACACCGACGCAGGTGCCGATAGGGTCAACCCGCTTGTCATGCGAGAGCACGGCAATCTTGGCCCGCGAGCCGGAGTCACGCGCGCAGGATTTGATCTCCAACAAGCCTTGCTCGATCTCGGGGACTTCCTGGCGGAACAGCTCGATCATGAATTCGGGAGAGGTGCGCGAGAGGATGATGGGCGCACCGCGCAAAGTGGTGTCGACTTCCATGATCATGGCGCGTACACGGTCACCTGATCGAAGGTTTTCTTTGGGAATCATGTCGCTGCGACGCAGGCGGCCTTCAACGCGACCGGATTCGACAATGATGTCTCCTTTGTCCATGCGCTTGATGGTGCCAACAAAAATTTTGTCGCCACGCGCCATGAATTCGCTCAGGAGCATTTCGCGCTCAGCGTCACGGATTTTTTGCAAAATAACTTGCTTTGCCGCTTGCGCACCAATGCGACCGATGGGCAGGCTTTCAATCGGTTTTTCGATGTAGTCACCTTCTTCAATGTCAGCGAGTTCTTCGCGGGCATCTGTCAGCAACTCTTCGCCTTCGGGGTTTTGCAGGCCGGCCTCATCGGGAACGACAAGCCAGCGGCGGAAAGTTTCGTAAACGCCACTGTCGCGGTCCACGGCGACGCGGATGTCCACGCCTTCGGGATAGACCTTCTTGGTGGCAGAGGCGAGCGCAAGCTCAACGGCACCAAAGACAAGGTCACGTTCGACATTTTTCTCACGCGAGATAGCATCAACCAACATCAACAGTTCGCGATTCATTTCACAAGCCTGCCTTTCTCTAAATTCTCAGTCTGTTTATCTACAGTCGGGGCGCCTTTGGGGCGGCGTCCCTTGAAGTCCACCACAGGCGCCAAACGCGCCTGGGCAATCTCATCCAGCGTAAAACCCATGGCCTGTAAGGGCGCAGGCACTTTGTGCTTGCTCACTTTCTGGCCTGGTTTAACGGCAGGCTCTTCTGTCCACACGATCTGCCAGCCACCCGTCACGCCCTCTAGCGTGCCGCGGAATTTTTTCCGGCTGGCAGAAATACCGGTTCCGGCACTGGCGGCTACGCCAATCGGTGCTTTCAAGGTCAAGTCAATCAACTCGCCCGTGAAACGCTCAAAGTCCTGCTCGGTGCGCAGCGGTCTGTCAATTCCGGGCGAGCTGACCTCGAGCCGGGAATACGCCGCACCCTCCACTTCCAGAACGAACTGGAGCTGGCGGGTCACTTTTTCACAATCTTCAGCGTTGATGAATTGCTCGGCGCCAGCCACGTAGGGCATGTCAATCGTCACCCGCAGCAAACCGCCGCTGGTGCGCTCAATGTCTACCAGCGCGTATCCGAGCCCGGTAACGGTTTGACTGATCGTTTCGTTTAAAGCCATTCAGTATCGAAAACACATCCGCAATGCAAAAACAAACGCCCAAAAAAAATGGGCGGTGAAAACCCGCCCATTTGGTCGTGAAGCGCGTATTGTAGCGCGCTCACAGGCTCGCTGCAAGCCAAATCCAAGTGCAATTTGTGTATTTGAGGGGGCTAAAGCCGCAGCCGTCAGCTCAGCTGACCCACCAAAAGTTGTGTGTAGGGGTGCTGCGGTGAAGCTAAAACCTGCGCCGCTGGCCCGGATTCCAAAATTTCGCCGCCTTTCATGACCAGTATCTGATGGGCCATTGCCCGGATCACGGCCACATCATGGGTTATGAGTAAATAACTCAGGCCGCGCTCGCGCTGCAGCCTTTGCAGCAGCTGGAGCACCTGTTTTTGAACTGTCACGTCCAAGGCGCTGGTCGGCTCGTCAAGCACCAGCATGTCGGGCTCAACCATCAGCGCCCGGGCAATGGCCAGCCTCTGGCGCTGACCGCCTGAAAATTCATGCGGGTAGCGCTGCAATAAGCGCGGAAACTGCGCCTGGCTCATGCCCACATCGGCCAGGGCTTGCACCACACGCAACTGGCGCTCGGCGACAGACAGGCCAGGCTGGTGCACACGCAACCCTTCACCGACTATTTCTTCAACTGTCATGCGCGGGGACAGCGAAGAAAAAGGGTCTTGAAATACCACCTGCACAGAGCGCCGTAAGGCTTTGTTGGCGGCCGCATCGGCACTCCAGGCCCGTCCCGACAAACGCAAATCGCCCTTGAAAGGGTGCAGCCCGAGCAAGGCCAGCGCCAGCGTGGACTTACCGGAGCCCGACTCACCCACCACGCCCAGAGTCTGACCTCTGGACAAACTAAAACTGGCACCCTGCACAGCCACAAACTCACCTTGCTTGAACCAGCCCTTGAGCCCTGGCAGCTTGACCGGGTAGCTCACGATGAGTTCTCTGGCCTGCGCAACTGGCGGGCCATCGCCAGCCGGCGGTTTTTCAATCACATCTCGAACGGGCTCGCTGTCCATCAGCTTGCGCGTATAGGGGTGTTGCGGGTTGGCAAATACATCGGCCACATTGCCCTGCTCGACGATCAGACCGTTTTCCATCACTGCGATGCGGTCGGCAAAGTGGCGTACCAGGTTCAGGTCATGCGTGATCAGCAGCACCGCCATGCCGTTTCGCTTTTGAAGCGTAGCCAGCAGCTCCAGAATCTGGACGCGCAGGCTGACATCCAGCGCGGTGGTGGGCTCGTCGGCCAGCAGCAGGCGCGGTTGGCAGGCCAGGGCCATGGCGATCATGGCGCGTTGGCGCTGACCGCCTGAGAGCTGGTGCGGATAAGCCAGGGCCCGGCGCTCAGGTTCGGGAATGCCGGTGTCGGCCAACAAGCCCACGGCCGCATTCTGGGCCTGGGCCGGGCTGAGCCCCTGCTTGAGTTGCAGAACTTCTGAAATTTGCTCGCCCACGCTGAACAGCGGGTTCAGGGCCGTCATCGGCTCCTGGAAAATCATGGCGATGTCACGGCCGCGAATGCCGCGTAAATCCCGTTCACTCAGCGCCAGCAGGTCCTGATCTGGTGTGCCTTGCGGCTCGTCGGGCCCCGCTGCAAAAAAAGCCTGCCCGGCGGTTCGGGCGCCCTGGACCAGACCCAGCAAGCTCAGGGCAGTGACGGTTTTACCCGAGCCTGACTCACCCACCAGGGCCAATTTCTCGCCGGCAGCTATAGAAAAATCAATACCGCAGACCACTTCTTTGCCGGCAAAAGAAACGCGCAGGTTTTGCACTTGCAAAAGTGTGGCAGCGCTCATTCTTGTGACTTTCGGGGGTCCAGTGCGTCGCGCAAGGCGTCGCCCATGAAAGTCAGTAAAAGCAGCGTAGTGACCAGGACGACGAAAGTCGACAGCGATATCCACCAGGCATCAATGCTGTTTTTGCCTTGCGAGAGCAACTCTCCCAAAGAAGGCGTGCCTGGCGGCACCCCCAGGCCTAAAAAGTCCAGGGAGGTCAGCGCCAAAATGGCCGCGCTCATGCGAAAGGGTAAAAAAGTGACCACGGGGGTCATGCTGTTGGGGAGCACATGGCGCGTGATGATTTGCCAGCTGCTCAGACCCATGGCCCGTGCAGCGCGCACATAGTCCAGCTGGCGGTTGCGCAAAAACTCGGCCCGCACATAGTCAGACAGGCCCAGCCAGCCAAAAAGGCTGAGCAAAACCAGCAGCAATGAGATGCTAGGCGGAAAAACTGCGCTGAAAATAATCAACAGGTACAGCTCGGGCATGGAGCCCCAGATCTCCATAAAGCGCTGGAATGCCAGGTCAGTTTTACCGCCAAAGTAGCCTTGCACCGCTCCCGACAAGACACCCAGCACCACGCCGGTGAAAGTCAATGCAAAGGCAAACAAAACACTCACCCGAAAGCCATAGAGCAGCTGTGCCAGCAGGTCCCGACCACGGTCATCTGTGCCCAGCCAGTTGTCACGCGTGGGCCTGGAGGGGTTGGGCTCTTTGGCAAAATAGTTCAGAGTTTTAGGACCGTAGGGGTTGGGTGGATAGACAGCCCAGTTGCTGCCCGCAGACAGTTTGTTGCGAATGAAAGGGTCCAGGTAGTCGGTGGCAGTCTCAAAGTCGCCACCAAAGGTTTTCTCCGGGTAATCCTTGAGCATTGGAAAGTAATAAGTACTCTCGTACTTCACCACCAAGGGCCGGTCGTTCGACACCACCTCGGCCAGCAGACTGACCAGCACCAGCGCACTGAACAACAGCAAACTGCCAAAACCCAGCCGGTTGCGCCGAAAGCGCTGCCAGGCACGCGCTCCAGGGGAAGCAGACGCCCCGCGCTCAGGCACACCCTGCCCTACATGAATGCCAGTGCCGGCGCGGGTCGGGCTTAGCCCGCCCGAAGCGGGCGCCCCCTCAGGGGGAAGGCGGCCAGGGGCCGCATCGGGGGTGTCAGTCAAACCGTACACGCGGGTCCACCCAAACGTAACAAAGATCGCTGATCAGCTTGGTGAGCAAGCCGATCAGCGTGAAAAAGTACAGCGTGCCCATGACCACCGGGTAGTCGCGCCGGATCACACTCTCGTAGCTCAGCAGGCCCAGCCCGTCCAGGGAAAACAGGGTTTCGATCAGCAGCGAACCGGTGAAAAAAGCACCCACAAAAGCCGCCGGAAAACCGGTCACGATGGGTATCAAGGCGTTACGAAACACATGCTTGTAAAGCACTTGCCGCTCAGCCAAACCTTTGGCGCGGGCGGTGATCACGTATTGCTTTCGGATTTCTTCTAAAAAAGCGTTTTTTGTCAGGATGGCCGTCACTGCAAAACTGCCCAGAACCATGGCTGTCACCGGCAGCGCAATGTGCCAAAGGTAATCCACCACGCGAGCCGCCCAGCTCAACTCGTCCCAGTTGCTTGAGGTCAGGCCTCGCAGCGGAAACCACTGCAATTGCCCGCCAAAAACCACCAGCAGAACCACGCCCAGCACAAAGCCCGGAATCGCATAGCCCACGAGCACCAGCAAGGTCGTCACCAGGTCAAAGCGTGAGCCCGCTCGCACAGCCTTGGCCACGCCCAGCGGCACGGCCACAAGATAGCTGATGAAAAAAGTCCACAAACCTAAGCTGATAGACACCGGCAATTTGTCGATGATCAGCTGCGCCACATCCCGATTCTGGAAAAAACTTTTACCCAGATCAAAGCGCGCAAACTGCCCGAGCATCATGAAAAACCGTTCATGCGCGGGTTTGTCAAAGCCATACAAAGCCTTGATCTGCTCAATGCGCTTGGGGTCCACACCTTGCGCGCCCCGGTAGCTGAAGCCGCCGCCTTCGGCGCCGCCGCCGGCAGCACCCGCTTTGGCTTCGGCCAGGTATTGCTCAACCGGGCCGCCAGGGACAAATTGCACGACGGCAAAAGTAATCAGCAGCACGCCTAACAGCGTGGGCACCATGAGCAGCAAGCGCTTGAGGATGTAAACCAGCATCAGCGTGCCCACCAGGTGTTAATGACCCAGCCTTCTCCAGAGGAGTACGGCGGCACCTGCGCGGGCCGGCCCAGGCGCCTGTCATTGAAAGCCATCCGGTGCGTGGTGGCAGTCCATTGAGGAATCAGGTAGTGACTGTGGCTGATCACGCGGTCCAGGGCCCGGCAGGCTGGCAGTAAATCGGATTTGGTCTTGGCGCCGGTCATGCGCGCAATGATCGCATCGATCGCCGGGCTCCTGATGCCGGCCATGTTGCCCGAGTCTTCGGTGACAGCCGCTTTGCTGCCGAACATGTCGGCGTATTCCTGCCCCGGGCTGTGGGTGCCGCCGTAGGCCAGCGAAATGATATCGAACTCAAACTTACTCAGCCTTTGTTGGTACAGCGCGAAATCGACGGCTCGGTAATTGAGTTTGATGCCCAGTTTTTCAAGGCTGCGGGCCCAGGGCGCAACCACCCGCGCACCACCTTCATTGCTGTCCAGGTATTCGATCACCATGGCTTCGCCCTTTTGGTTGCGCAGCACACCGTCTTGCACAGTCCAACCTGCCTGGGCCAGCAGGTCACGCGCTCTGCGCAAGTTGTCGCGCAGGCTGCCTGCGCCATCGGTGCGGGGTGGGGCAAACATCGCATCCATGGCCGCCGGCGCAATCTGCGCGCGCCAAGGCTCCAAAATAGCCAATTCCTGAGGCCCGGG
>CAXNEG010000086.1:0-6878 GCA_964201305.1 Polaromonas sp. | reverse complement strand
ATGAATTTCAGGACTTAGGTCTTTGCCATGAACCTGTCCACCGAAAGTCAAGCCGGCTTCTTGTGCACTGAGCGACTCGTCAAACGCTTTGACGCAGTGGCCGCCGTCGACGACGTCAGCCTGTCCATCCGCAAGGGCGAAATTTTTGCCCTGCTCGGCCCCTCGGGTTGCGGTAAATCGACGCTTTTGCGCATGCTCGCCGGCTTTGAAGCGCCCAGCGCCGGCGCCGTGGTTCTGGATGGCGTGAACATCGCCACGATGCCGCCCTATGAGCGGCCCATCAACATGATGTTCCAGTCGTATGCGCTGTTTCCTCATTTGAGTGTTTGGGACAATATTGCATTTGGACTTCGGCGTGAAGACTTGCCTAAGGCCGAGATCAGTGAACGCGTGGAGGGTATGTTGCGGCTGGTGCAACTCACGGCTTTTGCCAAGCGCAAGCCGCACCAGCTCTCGGGCGGCCAGCAGCAACGCGTGGCGCTGGCCCGCAGCCTGGCCAAGCGCCCGCAATTGCTGCTGCTGGACGAGCCACTGGGCGCGCTGGACAAAAAGCTGCGCGAGCAGACGCAGTTTGAGCTGGTCAATATCATCGAGGCTGTGGGCGTGACCTGCGTGATGGTCACCCACGACCAGGAAGAAGCCATGACCATGGCTTCACGCATCGCCGTCATGCGCCAGGGCAGGGTGTTGCAGGTGGGAACGCCGCGCGAAATCTACGAGCAACCGAATTGCCGCTTCGTGGCCGATTTCATTGGCAACGTCAATTTGTTTGATGGTCAGCTGCAGCACACAGCACCGGGCCGCTGTGAAATCAGCAGCCCCGAAGGTGTTCTAGCCGTGAACCACAGCGTCTCCGGCACGATCGATCCCATTGGCACGACGGTGTCGGTTGCGGTGCGGCCTGAAAAAATTCACATGGCCAAAGCCCGGCCGGACGTCAGCGACAACCTCTTCACAGGAAAAGTGCGTGAGATTGCTTACTTTGGCAGCTACAGCACTTTCATTGTGGACATGCCCAGCGGTAAATCGGTCAAGATCACCGAGAGCAACGCTGCCCGGCAAGATCAGAGCCCTGTCACCTGGGGCGATGCGGTGTTTTTCTGGTGGGATGCCGCCGCCCCTGTGTTGCTGACGCAATGAGGACGCTGCAGTGAAATTTCTCATGGCGCAGACTTTCAGACCCGGGCGACGTTTTGTGATTGGCGTGCCCTTTGCGTGGCTAGCGGTTTTTTTTGTTGTGCCTTTTTTGATACTGCTGCGTATCAGCATCACGGACATGGGCAACGGCATTGACCCGTTTGCACCCTTGTTCGATTCTTCAGACGGTACCTGGCGCTGGCTCTTTAAGTTGGATAACTACGCCGCCATTTTCCGGGCGGCCGCTGACGGGGCAGGGCTTGCCGCCACGGGGCTGGGCCAGACCATTTACATGGACGCCTACATAACTTCGCTCAAGTACGCTTTTTTCACGACGATTTTTTGTCTGTTGATTGGTTACCCGTTTGCGTATTTCATTGCGCGTGCCCGGCCCAGTATTCGTCCGGCCTTGCTGATGATGGTGATGCTGCCTTTCTGGACTTCGTTTTTGCTGCGCGTTTATGCCTGGAAAGGCATATTGGCAGACCAGGGCGTGATCAACAACGCCTTGATGGCCGTGGGCCTCATTGATTCGCCCATTGTCATGCTCTACACCGATGTCTCCATGTTGGTGGGCATGACCTATGTTTACCTGCCGTTCATGGTTTTGCCGCTGTACGCGACGCTGGTGAAAATGGATTTTCGCTTGCTGGAGGCCGCTCACGACCTGGGCGCCAGCCCTTGGAAGGCTTTTTGGCTGATCACCGTGCCGCTGAGCAAGGCCGGTATCGTCTCCGGCGCCATGCTGGTGTTCATTCCCAGTGTGGGTGAGTTCGTGATTCCCTCTTTATTGGGTGGGGCAGAAAACATCATGATCGGGCGTGTCGTCTGGGACGAGATGTTCAGCAGCAACAACTGGCCCCGCGCCTGTGCACTGGCGGTGGCGATGGTTTGTCTGATTCTTTTCCCCTTGGCCCTTTACTACCATTACAGCGCCCAGACACGTGCGCCATCTGCTGACTGATATGCGCGCTGCTCACCGATTTATGCAGGCCAACTTGGGGCGCTTTTGGTTGATCGCTGTCTATTTATTTTTGTATGCACCGCTGGTTTTTTTGGTGGTTTTTTCTTTCAACAGCACGCGGCAGGACGGGGTCTTTACCGGTTTTTCGCTGCGCTGGTACAGCGCCTTGTGGGCGGACTCGCGACTGGTCGATGGTTTTTTACTTTCTCTGAAGGTAGCCCTGGTGACGGCCAGTTTGTCAGCGGTGCTGGGTGCGATGGCGGCATTTGTGCTGGTGCGCTATGAGCGTTTCCGTGGCAGGCCGCTATTTATCGGTCTGGTCAATGCGCCCCTGATCATGCCGGAGGTGATCATCGGCCTGTCCTTGTTGTTGTTGATGGTGGCTGTGCAGCGTGCCGTGGGTTGGCCGGACCGCGGCATGGGCACCATCGTGATTGGCCACACCCTGCTGGGCATGGCCTACGCTGCTGTTGTGATTCAGTCGCGCCTGCGTGAGGTAGACCGGTCCATTGAAGAGGCCGCCATGGATTTGGGCTGCCGGCCTTTGCAGGTCTTTTTTCTGGTGACCCTGCCAAGCATTGCGCCAGCCTTGGTGGCGGCTTGGCTGTTGACCTTCACCCTGTCATTTGACGACGTGGTGATCTCTGAGTTTCTCTCGGGCCCCGGCGTGACCACGCTGCCGCAAGTGATTTTCAGTTATGCCAGACGTGGCATCAACCCCTCCATTTATGCAGCAGCCACTTTGCTGATTGCCGTGGTGAGCCTAGGCATCATTGCTTACAGCGTGTATGAGGCGCGGCAGCACCGGCAGCGCCAGCGCGACTTGCGTGCGGCCTCCCTTCATTAACCGGTTCTGTTTGACGACGCCACGGGCGTGACAGTTTTGTCTGGCCAGGTGGCCAGGCCAACCCCGGCCAGAGCCAGAGTGAACGCTGCGATGTGTGCCGGCCCCAGTGTTTCGCCCAGAACCCCCACGCCGACCAAGGTGGCGCTGATGGGCAACATCACTGTGAAAATCCCCGCCTGGTGCGCTGGTACGTGACGCAGGCCGGTCATCCATAGCCACACGCTCCAGATGCTGGCGGCCAAAGCGTAAAAGACAAACAGCGCCCAGGTGGGTGCGGCAACAGCGCCAAAGTCAAAGTCACGGGCCACCCACAAACCCAGTGGCGTCATCAAGATGAAACCCCATACATTGATCAAGGCCGTGATGCGTTTTGGACCCAGAACACCACTTAGTTTTTTACCGATCACGGCATAAGCGGCTTCGCAAAGCACCGCCCCTATCAGCAGCAAATGCCCCAGCCACTGTGCCTGCAAAGTTGCGTTGCTGACTTCTGGCTGCGGATGCGGGCTGCTGGCCAGCGACAGCAAGCTGATACCTGCGACCGCGCAAGCCACCGCGGCCCAGGTCCGCGTTCTCACTTGCTCGCGCAGAAATAAAAAACTCATCACTGCCACCGCTGCCGGTATAGACGCCATGATCACACCCGCCGCCAAGGCGCCGGTCAGCGCCACGCCGTAAAGCATGCAAATTGAAAAAAGAAAGTTGCCCAGAAAGGACTCCAAAAACACCAGTTGCCGCGTGGACCGGTTCATCGGTGCCTCGTCCGCCGGTTTTTTGAGCCAGTGCAGCATGGCCATACCGCCGACGCCAAAGCGCAACCAGGCCAGCAAAAAAACTGGCAATGCGGCCACCAGGGGCTTTGACAGCGCCACATAGCTGCCCACCAGCGCCATGCTCAGCGCGAGGCATCCATAGGCGAAAAAGCGATTCATGTGGCGGTGCGCAGTGTGTTGACGGGTCTTGGTCAATGATGCCTGAATTTGTCTTTGCCCCTTGTTTTCTTCAATAGAGACGACTGGAAAAATCATTTTGTAATGCGGAACTGGCACGCCTGACCTTGATTTCGCCAAGAAGTTCGCTGACGCTGTGCACAAGGTTCACACCGGCAAGATGCTGGCTTACAACTGCTCGCCGCCATTCAACTGGAAGAAAAACCTGGACGCTGCGACCACTGCCAAATTCCAGCGCGAGCTCGGCGCCATGGGTTACAAGTACCAGTTCATCACGCTCGCTGGAATTCACGCGATGTGGTTCAACATGTACGACCTGTCGAAAGCCTATGTGCAGCGCGGCATGACGGCTCACGTCGATAAGGTGCAAGAGCCCGAGTTTGCAGCCCGCGAGCGTGGTTACACCTTCGTGTCGCAACAGCAGGAAGTCGGTACCGGCTACTTAGACGATGTCACCACGGCGATACAAGATGGAAAATCCAGCGTGACCGCCCCGACCGGCTCAACCGAAGAAGAGCAGTTCCATTGAGACGGGGCTGTGCAGGGGCGGCGTAAAATCACGCCATTCCGTCTTACCTAAGAAAAAGCGCGGCCTGTCCGCGTTTTTTTTCTTTTTGAAAACCATGATTCAAGTCACGCTTCCAGACGCTTCTAAACGCGATTTTCCGCAACCTGTCACCGTGGCAGAAGTGGCTGCCTCTATTGGTGCGGGCTTGGCCAAGGCCGCTTTGGGCGGCAAGGTGGACGGCAAGCTGGTCGATACCAGTTACCTGATTCAAAGTAACAGCGCACTGGCCATCATCACCGCCAAGGACGCCGAGGGTCTGGAGTTGATCCGGCACTCCGCCGCTCATTTGCTGGCCTACGCCGTCAAAGAGCTTTTCCCCGAAGCGCAGGTGACCATCGGCCCGGTGATCGAGAACGGCTTTTTCTACGACTTCTCTTACAAGCGGCCTTTCACCCCCGAAGACCTGGAAGCGATTGAAAAGCGCATGACCCAGCTCGCCGCCAAGGACGAGCCCGTGCTGCGCCGCGTGTTGCCGCGCGATGAGGCTGTGGCGCACTTCAAAGCGATGGGCGAGCACTACAAGGCCGAGATCATCGGCAGCATTCCGGCCGGTGAAGATGTCTCTTTGTACCGCGAAGGCGCATTTGAAGACCTGTGCCGCGGCCCGCACGTGCCGAGTACCGGCAAGCTTAAATTTTTCAAGCTCATGAAATTGGCAGGCGCCTACTGGCGCGGTGACCACCGCAATGAAATGCTGCAACGCATTTACGGCACAGCCTGGGCCAGCAAGGACGATTTGCAGCAGCACCTGACCATGCTGGAAGAAGCAGAAAAGCGCGACCACCGCAAACTTGGGCGCGAACTGGACCTGTTTCACATTGACGATCACGCGCCGGGCCTGGTGTTCTGGCACCCCAAAGGCTGGACGGTGTGGCAGGGGGTTGAGCAGTACATGCGCCGCGTCTACCAGGACAACGGCTATCTGGAAGTCAAGGGCCCGCAGGTTATCGACAAGACGCTGTGGGAAAAAACCGGCCACTGGGACAAGTACCGCGAGAACATGTTCACGACCGAGAGCGAAAAGCGCGAGTACGCGCTCAAGCCAATGAACTGCCCCGGTCACATCTTGATCTTCAAGCAGGGCATCAAGAGCTACCGCGACCTGCCGCTGCGTTACGGCGAGTTTGGTCAGTGCCACCGCAACGAGCCCTCGGGCGGCTTGCACGGCATCATGCGCGTGCGCGGCTTCACGCAAGACGACGGCCACATTTTTTGCACCGAAGCGCAGATACTGGCCGAGTGCGTGAACTACACCACCTTGCTACAAAAGGTTTACACCGACTTCGGCTTCAAGAACATCATCTATAAAGTGGCCACGCGCCCCGAGAAGCGCATTGGCTCCGACGAGAGCTGGGACAAGGCCGAAGACGCTTTGATGCAGAGTTTGCGCGCTTCAGGCTGCGAGTTCGAGATCGCCCCGGGCGACGGCGCTTTTTATGGCCCCAAAATCGAATACACCCTCAAAGACGCTCTGGGGCGGCAGTGGCAGTGCGGCACCATGCAGGTTGATTTTTCTATGCCTGAGCGGCTGGACGCCGAATACGTGGGTGAAGACGGGGCACGCCACCGCCCTGTCATGTTGCACCGCGCCATCGTCGGCAGCCTGGAGCGTTTCATTGGTATTTTGATAGAAGAGCATGCCGGCGCGCTGCCCATCTGGCTGGCACCTGTGCAGGTTTCGGTGCTCAATATCACCGACGCGCAAGCCGATTACTGTCGGGAAATAACCAAAACGCTGCAAAATCAAGGGCTTAGGGTCCAATTAGACCTTAAAAACGAGAAAATTACGTATAAAATACGTGAGCACTCAATGCAGAAGGTGCCTTACCTGCTTGTCGTTGGCGACAAGGAAAAGGATGCCGGAGCGGTTGCAGTGCGCGCCCGGGGTAACAAAGACCTTGGAGTGATGTCCCTCGAAGCCTTTGCTGCGCAAATCGCCTCTGACATCGCACTCAAAGCCTGATTCGTTCACAGTTGTTGATCAATTTGGTCTGTCGTCCTTGTGGGACGGGCGTAAGCTGCTATTGCTTTTATAGCTTTTTTTGAAGGATCAGAACCATCGCTACTGAATTTCGTG
This sequence comes from Polaromonas sp., assembly GCA_964201305.1. Classification (GTDB taxonomy): domain Bacteria; phylum Pseudomonadota; class Gammaproteobacteria; order Burkholderiales; family Burkholderiaceae_C; genus Polaromonas. The sequence continues at coordinate 335 of CAXNEG010000086.1, read as the reverse complement.
ACCGTCGTCACCGCGAAGAACGCAAGCATCGCTTGAACCGTGAAATCATGGCCCCCGAAGTGCGTCTGAGCGGGCTGGACAATGAGCCTTTGGGCATTGTCAACATCATGGAGGCTTTGCGCCTGGCCGGCGATGCTGATGTCGATCTTGTTGAGATCTCGCCCACGGCCGTGCCGCCTGTGTGCAGGCTTATGGATTACGGCAAATTCAAGTACGCGGAGCAGAAAAAAGCCGCCGAAGCCAAGTCCAAGCAAAAAGTGATTGAGGTCAAGGAAATTAAGTTCCGGCCCGGTACAGATGACGGTGACTACAACATCAAGGTGCGCAATATCAAG
>CAXNEG010000085.1:0-6941 GCA_964201305.1 Polaromonas sp. | reverse complement strand
GCAACTGGAACAGGCCATGCGTCGAACCTGTTTGTCGCCGGCACCCTCACTTGGAACGCTGGCGAGGCGCTGGTGCGGCAGTTCAAGTTGCCCGAGGCCCAGCGTTTCACGAATACGTTCTGCAGTGAATGTGGCGGACGGGTTCCGCGGTCGGTTGCGGGGTCGGGCACGGTCATGATCCCGATGGGGTCGCTTGACGACGACCCGGGAATCGAACCCCAGTCGCGGATCTTCCTAGGCTCGGGGGCGGCTTGGTCGTGCAACGGCCAGGTGCTGCCCGGCTTCGACGAGAGGCCGGGCTGAAGGGCGCGCCTCCAGGCGGCGAACTAGATTTCCAAAGACGGCAAAAAATCTGTTGGTCATTGCGGTGGTACTTTGAAGATCAAATCAGCGTCACGCCGGTCTTGGCTTGCAGATGTTCACGCGTCACGCCCGGCGCCATCTCTACCACTTTGAGGCCTTGCGGCGTCACGTCCATCACGGCCAGGTCGGTGATGATGCGGTCGACCACGCCCACACCCGTTAAGGGCAAAGTGCATTGGGGCAGGATCTTCAGGTCTTCAGTGCCGTCTTTCTTTTTGGCCACGTGCTCCATCAGCACAATCACGCGCTTGACGCCGGCCACCAGGTCCATCGCGCCGCCCATGCCCTTGACCATCTTGCCGGGAATCATCCAGTTGGCCAGGTCGCCCTGCTCGCTGACTTGCATCGCGCCCAGAATGGACAGGTTGATCTTGCCGCCGCGGATCATGGCAAAGCTGTCGTGGCTGCCGAAAATCGACGAGCCGGGAATGGTCGTCACAGTTTGCTTGCCGGCGTTGATCAGGTCGGCATCCACCTCGTCTTCGTGCGGGAAAGCGCCAATGCCGAGCATGCCGTTTTCAGACTGCAGCCAGACTTCTTTGTCGGCCGGCACAAAGTTGGCCACCAGCGTCGGAATACCGATGCCGAGGTTGACGTAAAAACCGTCTTCGAGTTCCTGGGCCGCACGCGCGGCCATCTGGTCTTGGGTCCAAGGCATCTCAAGCTCCTGCGGGGGTTTTGGCGGGGGTGGTCACGGTGCGCTTTTCAATGCGCTTTTCAGGGGTGGCATTGAGCACGATGCGGTGCACGTAAATGCCGGGCAAATGAATGTCGTCCGGTGCCAGCTCGCCCACTTCCACAATTTTCTCGACCTCCACAATGCACAACTTGCCGGCCATGGCCACGGCGGGGTTGAAGTTGCGCGCCGTCAACCTGAAGCGCAGGTTGCCCGACTTGTCGGCCACATCAGCTTTCACCAGCGCAATGTCGGGCACCAGCGAGCGCTCCATCACATACATCTCGCCATCAAACTCGCGCAGTTCCTTGCCGTCAGCCACCATGGTGCCCACGCCGGTCTTGGTGAAAAACGCCGGAATGCCAGCACCCCCGGCGCGCAGCTTTTCAGCCAGCGTGCCCTGCGGCGTGAAATCCAGCGCCAGCTCACCAGCCAGGTACTGGCGCTCGAACTCCTTGTTCTCGCCCACGTAGCTCGAAATCATTTTTTTAACCTGCCGCGTGTCCAGCAGCTTGCCCAAGCCAAAGCCGTCCACGCCGGCGTTGTTGGCAATCACGGTCAGGTTTTGCACGCCGCTGTCTTTGACGGCCTCAATCAGCGCCTCAGGAATGCCGCACAAACCAAAACCGCCCACGGCCATGAGCTGGCCGTCTTTGACCACGCCCTTCAGAGCCGCGTCAGCCGATGGAAAAATTTTGTTCACAGATGTCTCCGGTTAGAGGCCAAGCCCGTAGGAACCCAGCAGCAGGTGCCAGTCGATGATAACCAATGAACTGCGCGCTTTGGCCAGACGCTGAGCCCCACCCGCCACAACGGCCGCTGCTCAAGCGCCTCAGGGCACGGCTGCAAATACACCTTGCATGGGCGCTTTGTGCAGATTTACTTTGAAGAAGCGCACATGATCTTTCCGCAAAGCACGGGGCCGGTGACCGACATCTACTCCCGCTTTGCCAAAGAAGGGGCCAAGTTCAACATCGGCATTGCTTACTCGACGCAATCGCCCTCCAGTGTCAACAAGGACTTGTTGGGCCAGACCGAAAACTTCTTCATCGGCCACCTGTCCAGCCGCACCGAGACCGAATTGCTGTCCAGCGTGCAGCACGCCTTCAGGGGCCTGGAAGACGAGCTCATGCACTGGCGCACGCCCGGGCTGATGCGGGTGCTGACCTATTCGCACCGCTACCCGCTGCCGGTGCAAGTCGCACGGTTCACCGGCGAGTCCCTACTGGCCGGCTGAGTTCATACCGCCTTGGGGGCGTCAACCACCTCCGCCGCCGTGCGAAACGCCTCCACGGCTGACGGCACGCCGCAGTAAACGGCGGCGTGCAGCAGTATTTCCTGCAGCTCGGCCGGGGTGACGCCATTGTTGAGTGCGCCGCGCACATGGCCTTTGAGCTCGTTCTGTTTGCCCATGGCAATCAACATGGCGACGGTGATCATGCTACGGGTTTTGAGCTCCAGCCCCGGGCGCTGCCAGACATCGCCCCAGGCTTTGGCGGTGATGTGCTCTTGAATGGGCTGCGTGAAGTCGGTGGCTCGGCCAAGGGCTTTGTTCACAAAGTCTTGGCCCATGACCTGAGCGCGGGTGGCCAGGCCTTTGTCGAAGTGGGGGTGGTCTGATGTCATGCGGTCTTTCTTGGGTGGGTATGAGGCCCCAAGAATAACAATCCGCAGACGACTCTTATGATGCTTGGAACACTCTCAAAAAACCCGGAGCCCCCATGAGCCGCTACCCTGCCCCCGAACTGAACAACTTGCCTGATGACATTCGCGCCAAGGTGCTGGAGGTGCAGGCCAAAGCCGGCTTTGTGCCGAATGTGTTTTTGGCGCTGGCACGAAGGCCGGCCGAGTGGCGGGCGTTTTTTGCTTACCACGACGCGCTGATGCTCAAGGAAGAAGGCTCACTGACCAAGGGCGACCGCGAGATGATCGTGACCACCACCAGCGCGGCCAATCAATGCCTGTATTGCGTGGTGGCGCACGGCGCTATTTTGCGCATTTACGAGAAAAAGCCGCTGGTGGCCGACCAGGTGGCCGTCAATTACCGCAAGGCCGATATCAGCCCGAGGCAAAAGACCATGCTGGACTTTGCCATGAAGGTTTGCCTGCGCTCGCATGAAATTGAAGACGCTGACTTTGAGGCGCTCAAGGCGCACGGTTTTGACGACGAGGACGCGTGGGACATTGCGGCCATCACGGCTTTTTTCGGGCTGTCTAACCGCATGGCCAGCTTCAGCGGCATGGCGCCCAACCCCGAGTTTTATTTGATGGGCCGCGTGCCCAAAGTCAAATAAGCGGTGCGCTCAGCTCTTGCGCTTAACATCACGCATGAAAATATTTATACGCTACTTCTTCAAAACCCTGCGCATCGCGCTGGGCCCGGTCATGCTGCTCAAGGAACGCCTGCAAAGGCCGGCCGGCATGTTGCGCACGCCCGAGGCGCAGCAAAGCGTTGACGCGCAGTGCCAAAGCCTGGCGCTCTACCACTACAAGACCTGCCCGTTTTGCATGAAGGTGCGCCAGGAAATGCGCCGGCTGTCACTGAACATCCGGCACATCAACGCGCAACCTGAAGGCAGTGACCGCGCAGCGCTGATAGCCGGCGGCGGCCTGGCCAAAGTACCGTGCCTGAAAATAACCGATGAAGCCGGTGCCAGCCAGTGGCTTTATGACTCGGACAAGATCGTGGCTTATTTGCGCGGGCGCTTTATGCATGCGCCTTGATGGAGGCCAGGATGCCGAGAATGAAGAGCGCACAGGCTGCTGACTGAACGAGGCTCGGCCACTGACCGTCCCAGGCAAATGAATACAGCAGCGCAAAAACGGTTTCACTCACGATCAGTTGGCCGCACAGGCTGGCACTGAGTCGCTGGCTGGCCAGGTTCCACAAAATGGTGGCCAGCCAGGCCGAACCAAAACCGGTGCCCAGGCACAGCCAGGCAAAAAGCCCCAGGTCGGGCTGCGCAGCCAGCGCCGGCAAACCCGAGCCGGCGACCCACCACAGCAGCAAGGCGCCCAGGCCCGCCGCGATGCCCAGCCAGTTAGCCCAGTCCGTGGCATTGACTTGCGGGTGACGCTTGAGCCAGGCGGCGTTGAGCAGCGCAAACAAGGTCCAGCTCGCCATCGCGGCGCAGGCCAGCGCCACACCGCGGTAAAAATGGCCACCCTGCCCGGCCGGACCGGACTGGGTGGCGCTCATCATCAGCAGCAGACCCGCCAGCGTCAGCACCAACCCTGGCAGCAAGCCGCGCCAGCGCAAGGCCACCGGTTTGCCCAGCAACATGACCCACAAGGGAATGGTGCCGATGATCAGCGTGGGCACCTCGGTGCCGGCGTCCTGGATGGCCAGCACCAGCAGCAAAAAATAAGCGGAAAACCCCAAAATACTCAGGCCCAGCGCTGCGCCCGCCTGGCGCAGGGTCGGGCGTGGCCGGCGACGCCAGCCCAGGGCCATGACGCAAGCTGCCAGCACACCGTAAGCAACAAAGCGGCCCGCCGTCAGGTCAACGCCTGAATAGTCGCCGAGCATGCGAGGCATGACAAAAATCAGACCCCACAAAGCGCCGGCACCCAAACCGGCCAGCACACCCGTCAGCATGCAAGGGCCGGGGTACAGCCCGACAAATTCAGGCCACAGCCCATGAACGACTCCTGATCGATAACAAAAAAACAAGCCTGGTCACAGGAAAACAGGGGGAAACAGGGGAAAGGCGGGGGGAATAAAATAAAACGGTTTGATCTGCACCGCTCTACTTCAATTATCACGGAAGCTTTCCCCATGAACATGCAAGACATCCTGGCCCAGTTCGGTCCCCGCGAGGCCATGGACTATGACGTGGTGGTGGTGGGCGGTGGCCCCGGTGGTCTGGCCACGGCGATTCGCTTAAAGCAACTGGCGGCAGCCAAAGGCAGCGAGATTTCGGTGGTGGTGCTGGAAAAAGGCTCCGAGCCGGGTGCGCATATTTTGTCGGGCGCGGTGATGGACCCGCGCGCCATGAACGAGCTGATTCCGAGCTGGAAAGAGCTCGGCGCGCCTTTGAACCAGCCCGTCCATGGCGACGACCTGCTGGTGCTCAGCGAAACCGGCAGCACCCGCACACCTGACTGGCTGATGCCGCGCAATTTTCACAACGATGGCTGCTACGTCGTGTCTTTGAGCAATGTGACCAAGTGGATGGCGACCCACGCCGAGAGCCTGGGTGTTGAAATATTTCCGGGCTTTGCCGCTGCCGAGGTGCTTTACAACGAGAACGGCTCGGCGAACGGGGGTTTACCTTCGGTCAAGGGCGTGGCCACTGGTAACTTAGGCATTGGCAAGGACGGCGAGCCGACCGACAACTTTCAGCTGGGCATGGAGCTGCATGCCAAGTACACCGTGTTTGCCGAAGGCGCACGCGGCCACCTGGGCAAGCAACTGATTGCCAAGTACCAGCTCAACGCCGGCAAAGACCCGCAGACCTATGCCATTGGCGTCAAGGAGTTGTGGGAAGTGGACCCGGCCAAGGCCCAACCCGGCCTGGTGGTGCACACCAGTGGTTGGCCGATTGCCGATGGCAGCTTTGGCGGTGGTTTTTTGTACCACCTCGAAGGCAACAAGGTCACGTTGGGCTTTGTGCTCGGCCTCGACTACAAGAACCCGTGGATGAGCCCTTTCGAAGAAATGCAGCGCTGGAAGACGCACCCGTCCATCCGCGCCCACCTCGAAGGCGGCAAGCGCATTGGCTATGGCGCGCGCGCCATCAACAACGGCACGCCACAGGCCCTGCCTAAAACCGTGTTCCCCGGCGGCGCACTCATTGGCTGCGATGCCGGCTACCTGAACGCGGCGCGCATCAAGGGCAGCCACGCCGCCATCAAGAGCGGCATGCTGGCGGCAGACGCCGCCTTTGAAGCGCTGCAAGCCGGCCGCGCGCATGACGAGCTGACTGCCTACCCGGCCGCCTTTGAAGCGAGCTGGCTCTACAAAGAGCTCGACCAGACCCGCAACTTCAAGCTGTGGTTTAAAAAAGGCCAGTTGATGGGCACGCTGATGACCGGCATTGAGCAATGGTTTTTGCCCAAGGTCGGCGTGAGTTCGCCGCCCTGGACGCTGCACGGCACCCAGGCCGACCACCAAAGTTTGTTGCCGGCCGACCAGTGCCCGCAGATTCACTACCCCAAGCCTGACGGCAAGCTGAGTTTTGACCGGCTGTCCAGCGTGTTCATCAGCAATACCAACCACGAAGAAAACCAACCCGCTCACCTGACGCTCAAAGACGCCGGCGTGCCGGTCAACGTCAACCTGACCACCTACGCCGGCCCTGAGGGCCGCTACTGCCCGGCGGGTGTTTACGAGTACGTCAAAAGCCCGGAGGGCAGCGACCGGCTGCAGATCAATGCACAGAACTGCGTACACTGCAAAACCTGTGACATCAAGGACCCGACGCAAAACATCGTCTGGATCACGCCCGAAGGTGGTGGCGGACCCAACTACAGCGGCATGTGAACAACGGGACTGCAGCCACCCCACCCAAGGACACTGAATGAACATCGTCATCACCGGCGGCGCCGGATTTCTGGGTGCACGCCTGGCGCGTGCTTTGTTGGCCCGTGGCCAGTTGGCGCTGGCCGGTGCGCCCGCCCAGCCCATCGCATGCATCACCTTGGTCGACCAGATTGCGCCCCCCGCTGACCTGGCCGCTGATCCCCGCGTACGGGCGCTGGTGGGCGACCTGAACACCTTGCTGGCCGCCGGTACCACACAGCCCGTGGTGCGGGCGCAAGACCACGTGGTATTTCACCTGGCTGCGGCCGTCAGCGGTGAGTGCGAGGCCGACTTTGACCTGGGCATGCGCAGCAACTTAGACACCATTCGCGGTTTACTGCAGGCCTGCCGCAACTTAAAAACTGCGCCCACCGTGGT
>CAXNEG010000084.1:0-7132 GCA_964201305.1 Polaromonas sp. | reverse complement strand
GTGCTGCATGAAGACTTGAAGCAGGCATTTACGGATGCGCTCCAGGTTCCGCGCTGGCAAGCACGCGAGCGGGCTATGGATTTCAGTTGGGAAGCTGCTGGCAGGTTGTTTCAAAACCATCTGGTCAAAGCAAGGCCGTCGAGTTCTTTTTCCTAAGAGCCGGAAATCATGCTGAAAAGCCAAAGTGTTCTTGCAGCATGAAGTCAGCGCCAGGGGAGGGTTCTACAAACAGCGCCAGAGAATCGAGTCGGCATGGCGGCAGCACGGCGAACCAGTCTTGCGCAGCTACACGCAGATTTTCAATTTGATGTTGACTGAAATTTTTCAACGAGCCTGTGAGTGAAAAGTGAAGACGGTAGTGCTCAAGAACAAATGGATAGCCCCAGCGCATCAGCATGGCATCTTGTTCAGCTGAAAGTCCTGCTTGCCGGCGCCGCTTCAATTCGCTTTTAGACAGCTTTGCAGCCAGCGACTGAAGTTCAACGACACACCTGGCAGCAACAGCGTTAGCTTTTTCGGACTCGACTTGAGGCACGAGCGCCAGAAAATCATCCATCAGCACGACTTGCATTGGCGGCATGTCAAATGCCTGCATACTTTGGGCCAAAGCCGACAGCTTTGTTGCCAAAAAATTCATACTTGTGTCTGGCGCCAGTGTGAATGGCGCCTTGAGTGTTGCGTGCCAGCCGTAGCGGCGGGGCGCAGCCCTTGCACTTTGCCATTCAGATTCGCTGATGCCCTTGATGGCTGGAATGGCAAGTACCGCGCTACCGGCAGCACAGCGTCCCAGCCATTGACTGCCGGCCTGCCACCAAGCGCTTTGAGGTGATGGTGCAAAGTAAACCGCGTAGCGGTAGGGCGCTGGCAAGTGCTTAGTTGTCATAGCGGACCATTAAATTAACCCGGTCACCGGCAAACCAGGTTGTTGCAAATTCGATCGGCAAGCCCTGGGTGTCAATGTTGACGCTAGTGACTTCCAGCACGGGCCGGTTGATGGGTTGGCGCAAATAGGCTGCAATTTCTAAGCTAGGAATTTTGGCGATGATTCGACTTTCCTGGCGGGTGTAATCGCTCAGTCCGCATTTGGCGAAGGCGGCGGTGATGGATCCGGTTTGCCGGATGGCTTCGTCTAGCCCTTCAAAGCGGGGCAACGGGAAAAATCGCTCACTCACATGCAGTACTTGCCCCTCTGCTTCGCCCAAAATATTCAGACACAAAAGTTTGCTGCGCGCGGGCAATGCCAGTGCCTTAGATTGCACGGCGCTGGCTTTCACCATGCTGGCTTGCAGCACTTGCAGCCCGCCGCGCAACCCCGCTTGATCCAGACTTTGACGGTGACGGGTACGCTTGCCCAGAATGAGCTCAACCGCGAAGTCTTCGACATAGGTTCCGCTGCCCTGGGTGACGCGCACCAGTCCTTGGTTGGCCAGGCTTGCCAATGACTTGCGAATGGTGTGCCGGTTGACGCCAAATTGTTCCGCCAAGCTGTGCTCTGAGGGCAGACGTTTGCCTGGGGGGTAAATGCCACGGCGGATAGCGTCGGCGATCTGGGTGGCGATGCGCAACCAGAAACTTTCGCGCGCGGGTTGCGGCGTGTCTGCCTGGGAAATCAGTGTTGTCATGAAATCTACATAAGTGTTCGTTAAGCTCACATCAGACAATTTATTTGTCTATACAACTTGAGAGTAACACCAAGATGTTTCATGCATTTGACAATGTTGATCCCACGCAGCCGATAGCACGCGCAGACTGGATGGCCCTGTTGTCGCGGGCGCCGTTAGAGCTGCTCGAGTCTGCCGTCGGCACGCACTGGCCGGCCAAGCCCAATTGGCTCAGAGCGCCGGAAACGGGGCTGATGATGGTTCAGGGTCGCGCTGGTGCCACAGGCGAACGTTTCAACTTGGGCGAGGTCACCGTCAGCCGCTGCGCTTTGCGCATGTCGTCGGCTGCAACAGATGGCCCCGTGGTGGGCGTGGCATACGCTCTGGGTCGCTCGCACCGCCAGGTGAGCTTGGCGGCTGTGGCTGATGCCTTGCTGCAGGATCCATCCCGAATGGACATGTTGGAGCAGACCTTGCTGGCACCGGTGCGGCTGCATTTGGCGCAAGAGCGCAACCAGCGCGAGCAAGCAGCGCAGAGCACCAAGGTGGAGTTTTTCACAGTGGCCCGAGAAGCCGGATCGCCTGACGAAGATGGAGAAGAAGCATGAGCGTTCAGGATCTGAGCCAGCTGGGTGCTGGCTTTTCACATGAGGGTTTCGGCAGTCAGGCTGTTTTTCGGGTGGCGCTGGACGCTCTGTCGCACCCGGGCCGGTGCATGCCGGTCGGCCATGACGCACAAACGCCAAAGACTGGCCAGCCGGCAGCGGCTGCCTTGTTGCTGGCTTTGCTCGACTCTGATTGCACGCTCTGGCTATCGCCTTCTTTGGCTGACAGTGATGCGGCATCCTGGCTTCGCTTTCACACCGGATGCCAACTTGTCGACCAAGCTGATAAAGCCATGTTTGTCTGGGTGGCGGCAGGCGATGAGATGCCGGCGTTGGACAGTTTTGCGCAGGGCAGTGACAACGGGCCGGACCAGTCTGCGACTTGCGTGCTGGATGTCGCCCACATGGGTGTTCCTACAGAAAGCGAAAAGCATTGGCTGCTGAGAGGGCCGGGCATTCAGGATGTCACGCACCTGGCGGTCGATGGGCTATCTGCCGATTTTCAAGCGCAGTGGACTGCCAATCACGCGAACTTCCCGCGGGGCGTGGACTTGTTCCTCGCCACACAGACCCAGCTGGTCGGTTTGCCGCGCACCACATCGATTCAATTACCTGGAGGGCTCTAAGCATGTATGTGGCCGTCAAAGGCGGGGAAAACGCCATTCTCAACAGCTACCGACTACTCGCCGGGCAGCGTCGCGGTGATAGCAGCTTGCCAGAGCTCAGCGTGCGGCAGATTCAGCAACAGCTCAAACTGGCCGTGGACCGCGTGATGAATGAAGGCTCGGTTTACGACCCTGAACTGGCGGCGTTGGCGATCAAGCAAGCCAGCGGCGACCTGATCGAAGCTATTTTTTTGTTGCGCGCCTACCGCGCCACCTTGCCTCGCTTGGGCATCACCCTGCCGCTGAAGACTGAGCGCATGTCGCTACAGCGGCGCATCTCTGCAACCTTCAAGGATCTGCCGGGTGGCCAGGTGCTGGGCCCCACCTACGACTACACCCAGCGTTTGCTCGATTTCACGCTGCTGGCCAGCAGCCAGCTTGTGCCCAAGGCAGGTACGCATAAATCCGAAGAACAGCTAGCGAGCATGGATCTGCCGGTTACGCCGCGCGTGGTGGATCTGCTCAATAACGAAGGCCTGATTGAAACGCGGCCTGTGCCACCAGGTGACCCCGCCCCGGTGGACCTGACCCGTGAACCGTTGCGCTTTCCGGCCGTGCGCGCCACCCGTCTGCAAAACCTGGCGCGCGGTGATGAAGGCTTCTTGTTGGCGATGGCTTACTCGACCCAACGCGGTTACGCCCACAGTCACCCCTTTGTGGGCGAGGTTCGTCTGGGCCAGGTGGCGCTGGAGATCGTGCCCGAAGAACTTGGTTTCGCCATCTCGATGGGCGACATTGAAATCACAGAGTGTGAGATGGTCAACCAGTTCGCCGGTAGCAAGACCGAGCCGCCGCAATTCACGCGCGGCTACGGCCTGGCGTTTGGCCACAGCGAACGCAAGGCCATGGCCATGAGCCTGGTGGACCGGGCACTGCGCGCTGATGAGTTGGGTGAGCCGATTGAGTCGCCCGCCCAAATGCAGGAATTTGTACTCTCGCACAGCGACAGCCTTGAAGCCTCCGGCTTTGTGCAACACCTGAAGTTGCCGCATTACGTTGACTTTCAATCTGAACTCGAATTGATCCGGAAAATGCGCGCGGCAGCCAGCCAGACGACCAGTCCGACAGCCCCTGGGGTCACAGCATGAACGCAGCTCATGAAATCGATATCACGTCATTGTCTGAAGTTGCAGGCGGCGATGTGCAGTCCAACTTCAACTTTGCTTACCTGGACGAGCGCACCAAGCGCATGATCCGCCGCGCACTGCTCAAGGCGGTGGCGATTCCCGGCTACCAGGTGCCGTTCGGCTCCCGCGAGATGCCACTGCCTTATGGCTGGGGCACAGGCGGTATTCAAGTCACGGCTTCGGTCATCGGGCCTGCGGATGTGCTGAAGATCATTGACCAGGGCTCTGACGACACGGTCAATGCCGTGAACATCCGGCGCTTTTTCGAACGCACAGCCGGCGTGGCAACGACCACCCACACCCGCGATGCAAGCTTGATACAGACGCGCCACCGCATTCCGGAAATTCCTCTGCAGGAGGGGCAGGTGATCATTTACCAGGTACCGGTGCCTGAACCCATGCAGCGCCTGGAGCCACGCGAAACCGAGACCCGCACCCTGCACGGTCTGGCCGAATACGGTTTGCTGCACGTCAAGCTGTATGAAGACATTGCCAAGTACGGCCACATTGCCACCACCTATGACTACCCGGTGCTGGTGAACGGGCGCTACATCATGGCGCCTTCACCGATTCCGAAATTTGACAACCCGAAGATGCACATGAACCCGGCCCTGCAACTCTTTGGTGCCGGCCGCGAAAAACGCATCTATGCAGTGCCGCCCTACACATCGGTCGAAAGTCTGGGCTTTGAAGACCATCCTTTCGAAGTGCAGCGCTGGGATGCAAGCTGCGTACTGTGCGGCGCCACTGACAGCTTTCTCGATGAAGTGATCACCGATGACCTCGGCACACGCATGCATGTCTGCTCGGACTCGGACTATTGCCAGTCGCGCCAGGATGCGCTTGCACTTAGCCATAGCGGTGCGACCGCATGAGTGTCCACATCCGTCAGGCTGAGTCGGCTGATGTGGCGGCTGTGTTGTCCTTGTATGCGCAGATTGACTTCAACAACGATGCGGTCTTGTCTGAAGCCGCAGCGCTAAAAATTTTCGACGAGTTTGCACGCTACCCGAGTTACCGGCTGTTCGTGGCCATGGAAGCCGCCCAAGTGGTTGGCAGCTATGCCTTGCTGGTGATGCACAACATGGCTCATGGCGGCATGCCTTCTGCCGTGGTGGAAGACGTGGTGGTCGCCAGTGCATTTCAGGGGCGCGGCATTGGCCGGCAGATGATGAACCATGCCAAAGAGGAGGCAAAGGTCGCGGGTTGCTACAAGCTGGCCCTGTCCTCCAACCGCAAGCGCCACGCAGCGCATGCCTTTTATGAATCCCTCGGGTTTGACCAGCACGGCCTGAGTTTTGTGATCGAGCCTTGACATGACATTGAACCCCGATTTGCCTTCTGCTGCACCTGCCGCCTTGCTCCAGGTCCGTGGGCTAGGCAAGCGTTACGGTGACCGCGTGGCGCTCAAAGATGTTTCTTTTGACCTGTGGCCCGGTGAGGTGCTGGCCGTGGTGGGCGAGTCCGGCTCGGGCAAGTCGACTTTGCTGAACGCCATTGCTGCGCGCAGCCGGCCCGATACCGGCAGCGTGCACTTCATGACACGCCATGAGGGCCTGCAGGAGGTCTACGGCATGACCGAGGCGCAGCAGCGTTTGCTGTCGCGCACGGACTGGGGCTTTGTGCACCAGAACGCCGCCGATGGATTGCGCATGGATGTGTCTGCCGGTGCCAATGTGGGCGAGCGTTTGATGGGCTTGGGTGAGCGCCACTACGGCCGGCTGCGCGAAATAGCTGCCGCTTGGTTAGAGCGCGTCGAGATTGACGCGACACGCATAGACGATGCCCCCCGCACTTTTTCAGGTGGCATGCGACAGCGCCTGCAAATTGCCCGCAACCTCGTGACCGAGCCGCGGCTGGTCTTTATGGACGAGCCGACGTCGGGACTCGACGTCTCGGTGCAAGCGCGTCTGCTGGACATGCTCCGTCAGCTGACCCGCAAGATGCAGCTGGCAGCCATCGTGGTCACACATGATCTGGCGGTCGCCCGTTTGCTGGCGCACCGCATGATCGTTATGCAAGCCGGCTGTGTGGTCGAAGTGGGCCTGACCGATCAGGTGCTTGACGATCCGCAGCATCCCTACACCCAACTTCTTGTTTCTTCGGTACTCCAGCCATGACGCCAGCACTGCTTCAAATTCAAGGGGTGGCCAAGCGCTTTACCTTGCACCATCAAAACGGCATAGAACTGGCTGTTATGAATGACGCCAACCTGAGCGTTCATCCGGGTGAATGCGTTGTGCTCGATGGCCCCTCCGGCATGGGTAAGAGCACCTTGCTCAAAATGATTTATGCCAATTACCGCTGCACCGCCGGACGTATTTCCATCCACCTGCCGGGTCGTTTGCCTATCGAAGTGACGACCGCTTCTCCGCATGAGCTGGTGCGCTTGCGCAAAGAGTCCATTGGTTATGTCAGTCAATTCTTGCGTGTGATACCGCGCGTGCCCGCGCTGGACGTGGTGGCTGAATCGCTGCTGGAAGACGCCGGCGATGACCCTCAGACGCTGGCCCTTGCGCGCGAGGAGGCCAGCCGCTGGTTGACGCGCCTGCGCATTCCTGAGCGTTTATGGCATTTACCACCGGCTACTTTTTCGGGCGGTGAGCAGCAGCGCGTCAACATTGCGCGCAGCATGATCAAGCCCCGGCCGCTGCTTTTGCTCGACGAGCCCACCGCATCGCTGGACGTGGACAACGCCCAGACTGTCATTGAATTGATTCGCGAGGCCAGCGCTCGCGGTGCTGCCATCGTCGGCATTTTTCATGACGCCCATGTGGGAGATGCCGTCGCCACCCGCCGCGTTAATGTGGCTGACTTCAGGACCATCGAATGAGCCATCACCTGATTTTTAAAAATGCCCAAATGGTGCTGCGCAACGAGCTCGTGGACGGCAGTCTGTCTGTTGAAAATGGTCTGATCAGTGCTGTTGCAGGCCCTAGCGCGGTGACCGGCGCGATCGACCTGGATGGCGACTTCCTGCTGCCTGGTCTGGTAGAGATGCATACCGACAACTTTGAGCGGCACCTGATGCCCAGACCCAAGGTTCAATGGGCAGAGTTACCCGCCTTGCTGGCGCACGATGCAGAAATTGCAGCCGCTGGTATCACGACGGTGTTTGATGCCCTGGGCGTCGG
>CAXNEG010000083.1:0-7218 GCA_964201305.1 Polaromonas sp. | reverse complement strand
CAACCTTCGCTGGCGCCGGCCTTGCCGCCGCAGGTGTAGCGGCGGTAGTTCTCCTTGATGATGCCGCCGCAGTTGGGGCAGGGTGCTTCCAGGGTGGCGTAGTCGCCGGGAATGGTGTCCTTGTCGTAGCCCTTGGCCTTGTTGACCAGGCGCTCGGTCATGCTGGCGATCTCGGCCATGAAGCTTTCGCGGCTGAGCTGGCCCAGCTCCATTTGCGCGAGCTTGTGTTCCCACTCGCCGGTCAGGTCTGCGCGTGAGAGTTCTTCCACACCCAGGCCGCGCAAGAGCGTCATGAGCTGAAAGGCCTTGGCCGTGGGAATCAGCTCGCGGCCTTCGCGCAGCATGTATTTTTCAGCGATCAAGCCCTCGATGGTGGCGGCACGCGTGGCCGGTGTGCCCAGGCCTTTTTCCTGCATGGCTTCACGCAGCTCATCGTCTTCGATGGTCTTGCCAGCGCCTTCCATGGCGCCCAGCAGCGTGGCCTCAGAGTAGCGTGCGGGCGGCCGGGTTTTCAGGCCCTTGGGCTCGACTGTCTCTGCGCCCACCAACTCACCGGGCTTGACGGGTACCAGGTTCTGGCCCTTGTCACCGTCTTTGGGCTCAGGCACCTCGTCGGCGGCTTCTTTGCCGTAAATCGCCAGCCAGCCCGGCTTGACCAGCACCTTGCCCTCAGTTTTGAAGTGATGGCCGGCGGCCTTGGTGATGCGGGTGGTGACCAAATACTCAGCACTTGGGAAAAACACCGACATGAAGCGGCGCACCACCAGGTCGTAGAGTTTTTGCTCGGCCTCGCTCAGGCCGCTGGGTGCTTGCAGCGTGGGGATGATGGCAAAGTGGTCGCTGACTTTGGCGTTGTCAAAGATGCGCTTGCTGGGCTTGATGTAGCCCTTGTTGAGCGCCACCAAGGCGTGCGGCGCCAGGTGCTTCATCTCGCTGCCGGCGAGCATTTCAAAGGTCTGCTTGACCACCGGCACATAGTCTTCGGGCAGGGCGCGCGAATCGGTACGCGGGTAGGTCAGTGCCTTGTGGCGCTCGTACAGGCTTTGCGCGATCGACAGCGTGGTCTTGGCCGAAAAGCCGAACTTGCCGTTGGCTTCGCGTTGCAGCGAGGTCAAATCAAACAACAGGCCGGCGGCTTGCGTGGTCGGCTTGGACTCTTCGCTGACGCTGGCTTTTTGGCCGCGCACGGCATCAGCGATGCGGCGCGCATCGGCCTCGGTCCAAACGCGGTCGGCCTTGAGCTCGGCATCCGGCTCGGCGCCTTCGGGTAACTGTGCATTGGCAGCGGCTTTCTTCCAGGCCGGGTCAAACCACTTGCCCGGGTACTCGCCGGCTACAGCAGCAAAGCTGGCGTGCACTTCCCAGTAGTTGCGGCTGACAAACTTGCGGATTTTTTCTTCGCGCTCAACCACCACCGACAGCGTGGGTGTCTGCACGCGGCCCACGGTGGTCAAAAAGAAACCCCCGTCGCGCGAGTTGAAAGCCGTCATGGCGCGGGTACCGTTGATACCGACCATCCAGTCGGCCTCGGATCGGCAACGCGCGGCGTCGGCCAAGGGCAGCATCTGCGCGTCGCTGCGCAGGCTGGCAAAACCGTCACGGATGGCGGCCGGCGTCATCGACTGCAGCCACAGGCGCTGCACCGGGTGCTTGGCTTTGGAATACTGCTGGATCAGCCGGAAGATGAGCTCGCCTTCGCGGCCCGCGTCGCAGGCGTTGACCAGGGCGTCCACGTCTTTGCGCTTGGCCAGCTTGACGATGGCGTTCAGCCGCGTCTTGGTCTTGTCGATGGGCTTGAGATCAAAGTAGGGCGGAATGACGGGCAGGTTGGCAAAGCTCCACTTGCCGCGCTTGACGTCAAACTCTTCGGGCGCCTGGATCTCCACCAGGTGGCCGACCGCCGAGGTGACGATCCACTCGTCGCTCTCGAAGTACTCGTCATGTTTCTCGAACTTGCCCGCCGTGGGCGTGATGGCGCGCACGATGTCCTGGGCCACCGAGGGCTTTTCCGCTATCACCAGAGTTTTCATAAAAAATTCTTCAAACCTTGTACATCTTCGGGAAACAAGCTCCCGGATTCTGCAAAAACAACTTTTCCGTCCCGACCGCGCACCACCACCACCGGCAAGCCGCGTGGCTTGGGCCAAACTGCGGCCGCCTGCGTCGCCATGGCCACCGGAAACCCGTAGCCCTTGGCCTTCAAATGCGCGCTGGCCGCCGCCGGCTGCTTGTCTATAGACAGCCCCAACAGCACCAGCCCTTCGCTGCGGTGCGCCCGCCACAGCGCATCCAAATGCGGCGACAGTTCCGCACAAAAAGGACACCAGCTGGCCCACCAGTACACCACAAGCACTTTTCCCCGGGCCTGATCGGGGCCCCAAACGCTGCCGTCAAGCAGTGTCAAAGCGGGGACCGCGAGCGCGCTGCCAAGGGCCGGCAAGGGCGCGCCCGGCTCGGCCGCCATGGCGGCCAAGCCCAGAGGCGCCAGCCCCAGCGCCACCGCACGGCGCGCGGCCAAACCCATGACGCTGCGTCTGTTCTTCATGGCGTGCTCCTTACAATACGGCTCTTCGTGCGCGCGCACCTGCGCGCGCACATGCATGAATTAACCATACCAAATTTTCAAACGTGTTCAAAAATCAGCCTCCCGCTCTGTCTCCGGCCCCGGCCGTTTCTGCTCCCGCGCCCTCAATGCGCCGCATCCAGACGCGCCGCTCGGGCGTGCATGGCAAGGGCATGTTTGCCGTGCAAGACCTGGCCGAAGGTGAGACGCTGATTGAGTACGTGGGCGAGATCATCAGCTGGAAAGAAGCGCTGCGCCGTCACCCGCACGACCCCAGCGACCCCAACCACACCTTTTACTTTCACGTTGATGAAAAGCACGTGATCGACGCCAAGCACGGCGGCAACTCTTCGCGCTGGATCAACCACAGCTGCGCGCCCAATTGCGAGGCGGACGAACAAAAGGGCCGCGTCTTCATCAAGGCGCTGCACAATATTCCGGCGGGCCAAGAGCTGTTTTACGACTACGGCCTGGTCATCGACGCCAAGTACACCAAAAAACTCAAGGCCGAATACCCCTGTTGGTGCGGCGCGCCCAACTGCCGCGGCACCCTGCTTGCACCCAAGGACAAGGACGACAAGAAAAAGACCAAGAAAAAGTCGAGCAAGAAATCCAAGAAGCTCAAAAGCAAAAAACACTGAGCCACCCTTGCCTGCGACCATG
Source organism: Polaromonas sp. (assembly GCA_964201305.1). Lineage (GTDB taxonomy): Bacteria > Pseudomonadota > Gammaproteobacteria > Burkholderiales > Burkholderiaceae_C > Polaromonas. Next base: position 3,992 of record CAXNEG010000083.1, on the reverse strand, counting down.
CCCGAGCCCATCAACGGCCAAAGCCCCGCTGAAAAAGCGCCGGTGCGCTGGCCCGCAGAAGCCATCTGGCAAGCGGTGGCGCTGTACTTGCCGGCTTTCACGGTGGAGGTCTTGCCGCAGATCGATTCGACCAACAGCGAGCTGATGCGGCGTTGCCGCGCCGCCGCCAGTGCAGCGAGCCCGGCGCCCCCCGAGGCCATCTTGCTGGTGGCCGAACAACAAAGCGCAGGCCGCGGTCGCCTGGGCCGCCACTGGCACAGCAAGGCAGGCGCCAGCCTGACTTTTTCCCTGGGCCTGCCACTGCAACCGGCCGACTGGTCCGGCCTGTCACTGGCAGTCGGCGTGAGTCTGGCCGACAGTCTGGCGCCACAAACACACGATGGCGACCAGCTGCAACTTAAATGGCCGAACGACTTGTGGTTCAAAGCTTGCAAGCTGGGCGGTATTTTGGTGGAGACCGCCAACTGGGGAGATCAGCGCTACGTGGTCATCGGCGTCGGGCTCAATGTGATGACCCCGGCGCAAACGTTTGAAACCGCAGCGCAGTCCGGCATGCCGCCTGGCGTTGCCGCCACGTCCTTGCAGGCCTTGTGGCCGGGTGTAGACGCCCCTTGGGCACTGCAAGCAGTCGCCGCACCGCTGGTGGCTGCAGTGCTGGCTTTTGAGCGGGAAGGTTTTGCGCCCTTTCAAGCGCGCTTTGCCGCCCGCGATGCCCTGGCCGGGCGAGCTGTGCGCCTGTCTGACGGTACCGAGGGCAGCGCCTGTGGTGTCGGACCGCTGGGCGCGTTGCGCGTGCAAACCGCAGCTGGCATGCGTGATATCAGCAGCCAGGAGGTCAGCGTTCGCCCGCTCGCCGCTGCGCAACCCCCATTTGCTACAGTCGGGACGAACCGTTTGTAAGGTCCCTATGCAAAAAATTTTGTGTCTCCCTCTCGCGCCTTGCCTGAGGAGCGCCCTGCTGCTGCTCGCAATAGGCCCGCTGGCACACGTGGCTCAGGCGCAAACCTTCAAGCTCGAATGCGAGGCCGAAGGGGTGATTGCGCAGCTCGACAACAAAAAACTGCCGCCGGCCAAAGTCAGCATCGAGATACAGAACATCGGCTGGCACATGTACTTCAATGTGGTCGGCCCGCCGGATTACCAGATGCGCGTCAGCAGTCTGATCACCGAGCAGTACCAGGGCACCAACCTGAGCAACGCCTCGCGCCTGGGCGCCAACAAAAAGAACAAAAGCAACGGCCACGAAAGCCAGGTCATCATTGAGCGAGCCACCGTGAGCTACAGCGGCTTCAACGATGTCGAGCAGCGCGGCAAACTGATCCGTATCGCCTACGAAGGCAAATGCAAGCCGCCTAACTGAAAGTCTATGCCTTGAGCAACTCCGCCATCTTGAAGATCAAGCCCCTGGGTTTCCCATGGGACACGATCGACCCCTTTTTGTTTTGTGCTTACCACGATGACGCCTACCCGGCGGGTAATGTGCACATGGGGCCGGCTGTGTCGCTGGCCGGCCGTCAACTGGGTCAGGACTTCAGCCGCCAGGGCGGCTGGAGCATGTACCACGGGCAAACTGTGCCGGGCTTTCCGTCGCATCCGCACCGCGGCTTTGAAACCGTCACCATTGTGCGCAAGGGCCTGATCGACCACGCCGACTCTTTGGGGGCAGCCGCGCGCTTCGGGCGGGGCGACGTGCAGTGGCTGACTGCCGGCCGGGGCATCGTGCATGCCGAGATGTTTCCGCTGCTGGCCACCGATCAGGCCAATCCGCTGGAGCTGTTTCAAATCTGGCTGAACCTGCCGGCAGCCAGCAAGATGGCGCCGCCGCACTTCACCATGATCTGGTCACAAGACGTGGTGCGCCACGTGACGCAAGACGAAGCCGGCCACCGCACCGAACTGGCCGTGATCGCTGGCCGCCTGCAGGATGCCGACGCGCCGCAGCCGCCGCCACCCGACTCCTGGGCCGCGCAGCTTGATGCCGATGTGGCGATCTGGACCTTGCGCATGGCGCCGGGTGCACGCTGGACGCTGCCAGCCACCGTGGGTGAAAAGACGCAGCGCAGTTTGTATTTTTTCAAGGGTGAGCAGGTCGAGATTGATGGCGAACTCTTGATGCAGCACGCAGCGCTGGAGCTTGCCCGCTGCGCCGTCACGCTGGTCAACCGAGGCAGCAAAGATGCGGAGTTTTTACTTTTGCAAGGCCAGCCGATTGGCGAGCCGGTGGCGCAATACGGTCCTTTCGTGATGAACACACAAGCCGAAATCCGCCAGACCTTGGCCGACTACCAGCGCACCCAGTTCGGCGGCTGGCCTTGGCCCGACAGCGGCCCGGTGCACGGACGCGAACCTGCGCGATTTGCGCGCTACCCGGACGGGCGTGAAACGCGGCCTGCCTGAGAAAACTCAGACCCGTATCGCAACCCCACGGCCACAAAAAAACGCACCCGAGGGTGCGTTTTTTTTGTGGCCGAAACGTGCGTTTACTTTGCGATCACACGCACCATCTCCAGGCACTTGTTGGAGTAACCCCATTCGTTGTCATACCAGGCAACGACCTTCACAAAAGTGCTGTCCAACGCAATGCCGGCGTCCGCGTCAAACACGCTGGTGCAGGTTTCACCGCGGAAGTCGGTGGCGACCACCTTGTCTTCGGTGTAACCGAGGATGCCTTTGAGCGCGCCCTGGCTTTGCGCTTTCATCTCGGCGCAGATTTGCGCGTACGTGGCTTCTTTGTTCAACTCAACGGTCAGGTCGACCACCGAGACGTCTGATGTGGGCACGCGAAAGGACATGCCGGTCAGCTTTTTGTTGAGCTCGGGGATCACCACGCCCACCGCTTTGGCAGCGCCTGTGCTGGACGGAATGATGTTCTCGAGGATGCCGCGGCCGCCGCGCCAGTCTTTACCGCTCGGGCCATCCACGGTTTTTTGGGTGGCAGTGGCGGCGTGCACGGTGGTCATGAGGCCGCGCTTGATCCCCCATTTGTCATTGAGCACTTTTGCGACCGGGGCGAGGCAGTTGGTGGTGCAGCTGGCGTTGGAGATGATGGTCTGGCCGGCGTAGGTCTTGTCATTGACGCCGTAGACGAACATGGGCGTGTCGTCCTTGCTGGGGGCCGAGAGGATGACTTTTTTGGCGCCTGCGGCCAGATGTTTTTCAGCGGTGGCTTTGTCCAGAAACAGGCCCGTGGATTCGAGCACGATGTCGGCGCCAATCTCGTTCCACTTGAGCGCCGCCGGGTCACGCTCTTGCGTCAGGCGGATCTTGTGGCCGTTGACGATCAGCGTGTTACCTTCGACCGAGATCTGGCCCTTGAAGCGGCCGTGCACCGAGTCGTACTGCAGCATGTATGCCAGGTACTCGGGCTCGAGCAGGTCGTTGATGCCGACGATCTGGATGTCGGAAAAGTTTTGCACGGCGGCGCGCAAGACATTGCGGCCGATGCGGCCGAAGCCGTTGATACCGAGTTGGATGGTCATTTGCTGGGGTTCCTGGAGTTGAATCTGGCGGGGTTAGCGGATGACGCGCCGGGCGCCATCTTCGGTTTATTTCCTGAACAGAACCTTGCGCACGGTGTTGGCAACGTTTTCCGGCGTGAAGCCGAAGTGCTTGAACAGTACCGGTGCCGGGGCTGATTCACCGTAGCTGTCGATGCCGACGACGGCTGCGCAGCCGTATTTCCACCAGCCGTCGGTCACGCCCATCTCCACGGCGATGCGCGGAATGCCTTCAGGCAGCACCTCAGTTTTGTAGGCGACTTTTTGCTTGTCAAAGGTGGTGGTGCTGGGCATGGAGACCACGCGCACGGCGATCTTGAACTCTTTGGCCAGCAGCTCCTGGGCTTTGAGCACGAGCTGCACTTCAGAGCCGGTGGCGATCAGCACCGCCTGTGCTTTTTTCTTCAGGCCGACTTCTTCCGGTTCGGCCAGCACGTATGCGCCTTTGCTGATCTGGCCGAGGTCGTCTTTGGGCGCGTAAGGCAGGTTCTGGCG
>CAXNEG010000082.1:0-7246 GCA_964201305.1 Polaromonas sp. | reverse complement strand
TCGACTGCGGTGTCGATGGTGGCGTGACCACTCATCATGATGACCGGCATGGTGAGCTGGCCCGACGAAGACCATTCCTTGAGCAAGGTGACGCCGTCGGTGTCGGGCATCCAGATGTCGAGCAGAACCAGGTCGGGGCGGGCGCGGGCACGGGCCAGCCGGGCCTGCGCAGCGTTTTCTGCCAGCTCGACCTGATGCCCTTCGTCGTTGAGAATTTCGGACAGCAGGTCACGGATTCCCAACTCGTCGTCCACCACCAGAATATTTGCCATTGAATCGCACCCTTCACGTTGCTCAGTCTGAAAAGTCTTCAAGTCGCAGCTGTTGTTATGCCACAACTGCGAATGATAACGACACTTGGGCACCCTGTACCGCCCCATCGGCCACGCGGTTAGAAATATCTATACGTGCGCCATGCTCGTCTGCAATTTTTTTCACCACGGCCAGGCCCAAACCCGTGCCTTTGCTCTTCGTCGTCACGTAGGGCTCAAAAGCGCGCTTCAAAATATGGTCAGGAAAACCCGAGCCGTTGTCGCGCACGATCAGGCGCACGCGGCGGGCGCTGGTCGAGAATTCGGTTTTCAAGGTGATTTGCACGGGGTGCTCGGCGCTGCGGCCTTCTTGCGCATCCTGAGCGTTTTGCAGCAGGTTGTGTATCACCTGACGCAGTTGCTGGGCGTCGCCGCGGATGGCGGGAGCGGCAGGGTCGAGCTCCACGCGCACCGGAATGACGGTGGCGTCATCGGCATAGAGTTGCATGATGTCCGTCACCAGCGCATTGAGGTCCAGCGGCTTGAGCTCGGCAGTCGGCAGCCGGGCGTAGTCCCTGAAGTCGTTGACCAGGCGCTTCATAGCGTCCACCTGGTCAACGATGGTCTTGACCGATTTGCTGAGCATGGCTTGCTCTGTGGGTTGCAGCTTGTCGCTGAGCTTCATCTCCAGCCGCTCGGCCGACAGTTGTATTGGCGTCAGCGGGTTTTTGATCTCGTGCGCAAGGCGCCTGGCAACTTCACCCCAGGCCTCTGCACGCTGGGCTGAGACCATGGCAGAGACGTCGTCAAACACCAGCAGACTTTCGTCGGTGCCGGGCATTTTGGCGCCGCGCGCAATCAGCGTGACGGCGCCGTCCTCTGCGCCGACCGGCCCGCCGTGCAGCTCGAAGGTCTGCTGCCAGTGCTCCAGGTTGTGTTCGGCGTTTTCAGCCAGGTAGGCCTCAAACTGAGATTGCACGCCACGGCCGAAGACGTCCAGCCCCGGCACCTGCGACAGCAACTGGCCGTGGTGGGTGCTCAGCGCGACACGCAAGATGCGCGCTGCACCCGGGTTGCTGGAGCGGATACGACCCTGACTGTCGAGCACCAGCACACCCGCCGTGAGGTTGTCTAAAATAGCCTGTAGATTGGCGCGTGCAGCGTCGACCTGGCTCATGCTTTGCTGCACGGCCGAGCGTGCATCTGACAGCTGTTGCGTCATGTCGGCAAATGAGCGCGTGAGTCCGCCCAGCTCGTCCTTGCTGCTCAGCACCTCCTTGGGCCGCAGGTCGCCCTGCGTCACCTGGCGCACACCTTCGGCCAGCAGCAAGAGCGGACGCGCTAACTGGGTGCCCAGCAGCACGGCCAGCAGCACAGCGCCGAACACCGCCAGAAAAAGGCTCAGGGTGAGTGTGCCGATGTACATCTTGCGCAGACCGCTGCGGGCCAGCGCACGTTCCTGGTATTCACGGTTGGCCTCTTGCACGGCAATGGCGTTGGCCACCAGTTCGGGGGGCAGGTCTTCAGTGGCTTGTAAAAACCGTTCGCTGCTGGTCAGCCCGAAGTTCGAATCACTGACCAGCGCAAGCGCTCGGATGCGGGCAGTCGGTGGCGACGCTGCTGTGCCAGTCGACAGCGTATCTTCCAAGCCCTCGATCTGGGTGGCCACCCGCTGTGTGCGCGCCAGCCGGAACTGCTGCGCCGAGGGCCGGTCGGGCTGCAAAATATAGCGCGACTGACCGGCGCTGGAAATCAGTTGCCCCGAGGCGCCCCACAGCAACAGGTCCTTGGCGCCGATTTGCTCGCGCAGCCGCTCCAGCGCCAAACCGGGTGAAGGGTCTTTGGACAAAGACATCTGTGTCGCCGCCTGGCGCGTTCGGTTGCCCAGGTCTGTCGCCAGGGCGTCCAGCGAGGAGCGGCCCAAATTCAGGCCGGCCGCCAATGCACTTTCGACCTTGACGTCAAACCAGCTTTCGATGGAGCGCGAAACGAACTGGTAAGACACCACATAAATGGTCAGGCCAGGAAACAATCCCACCAAGGCAAAAATAGCCGCCAGCTTGAGCAGCAGCCGGCTGCCGAACTTGCGCTGGCGAAGGCGCAAAAACAAGCGCACCACAATCCAGCCGATGGCCACGAGCAAGACCGCAGCCACGGCGATGTTCAAACCTAAAAGAAGGGTGTAATTGCGCTCATACAACTCGCGGTTATCTGTGGCCAGTGTGAGCAGAAAAATCAGTACCAGGCCCAGGGACACCACCACGCCCACGCCCACGCCCAGCGTCCAGCGCATGGCACGGTTGTAGCGCGCCGGCTGCGGGCTGCGTAAGCTGTTCACTTGAACGCTTCCCCGGGTGCGCCGTCTTTGATGCCGTCCTGGGAGGCGTCCTTCACGATCTCAGCTGCGGAGCTGGCTTGCAGTACCATTTTTTGGCTGTACTCAATCTCAATGGACCAGTCACGCTGGCCTGCCATACCGATCTGAAAAGGTCTGGGCAATTGGGAAAGGTCGAGCTTGAAACTGAAGTTCAGCTTGTAATCTGCGCCGGGACGGATCTCGGCCGGCTCAGCAACTTTCCAGCGAGCGACGCGCTGGACAGCCGACAGGGCCTCAGCCAGGGTGTCGTAATTTTGGTTGAAGGTGGCGCGCAGGCTGCTGGTGCTGCCAATCAGGCCAGAGCCGATGTTGACCCGCCAGCGCCGGGTCAATGGCTGGTAAGCCAGCCGGATGGTGCGTGAGGCCGAAGCCACGCGCTGGTCGGTCCAGTACCAGCGTTCGCGCAGGATATCGACTTCTAAGACAAAGAAAAGTGGAATGCCCTTGAGCAAAGCGTCTTCAACCACAGCGGGCAATTCAAAGCTCAGGTTGGCGCTGAGGTAAACACCTTCTTCTGTGCTTTGGGTTTTGAGCTGGGTCAGCTGGGCGCCCGCGGCGTTGGCAGGCCAGCTGGCGCTCAAGGTGGCCAATAACACGGCCATGACCAGCAGGCCTTGCAGGCTAAAACGCTTCGCGCAGCCCTTAAAGGGGCTGCTTTTCCAGCAGTGCGTAATAAAAACCATCGTACTCACGCAGTAAATTGTCCGGGAATACCGGGGCCACCATGCCGCTTTGGGGCAGCAAATGACCAGGGGACGGCAGCAATAGCGCCTCAGTGTGGCGCATAAGAAACGTTTCAATCTGCCCTTGCCCTTCCGCATTGAAAATCGAGCAGGTGCAGTAGAGTAAACGCCCGCCCGGACGCAGTAGCGGCCAGAGGGCCTCCAACAGTCGTTTTTGCTGGGCTGCCAGCTGCGCAATGTCGCCGGGGCGGCGCAGCCAGCGCACATCAGGATGCCGGCGAACAATGCCTGACGCGGTACAGGGCGCATCGAGCAAGATGCCGTCCAACATGCGGCCATCCCACCACCCAGCAGGCTGACCGGCGTCAGCCACCACAAGCTGCGCCTGCAACTGCAGTCGCTCCAGGTTGTGCGCTATGCGTTCGCAGCGCTGCGCATCAATGTCCAGCGCCAGCACCCGGGCATCGGCCAATTCCAACAGGTGGGCGGTTTTACCGCCGGGGGCAGCGCAGGCATCGAGCAGCTGCAGCGGCTGGCCGGCGGGGGCTGTCAGCCCTTTCAGCAACAGCTGCGCGGCCAGTTGGGCACCGGCGTCCTGTACTGAAAAATGCCCTTGCGAATAGCCGGGCAGTCTAGTCACGGGGCAGGCCGTCGCCAGCAACACGCCTTGCTCACCGACAGGCGCAGCATCAATACCTGCGCCCTGCAAGGCCAGCAGGTAGTCGGGCCGGCTGATCTGGCGCTGGTTGACACGCAAGCAAAGGGGCGCGCGGCTGTTGTTGGCCTGCAAAATCGCTTGCCAGGCCTGCGGATGGTCTTTGCGTACACCGTCAATCCACCACTGAGGATGGTTCCAGACGGCCTGGGGTTTGCGCTCGCAAAGGGCCAGCATGGTTTGGCTTTCGCGCAAAAACCGTCGCAGACAGCCGTTGATGAAACTCGCTTGGTGTCGGGTTTCTTCGCTTTGCTTGGCAGCTTCTACAGTCTGGTCCACCAGGGTGTAAGCAGAGTAAAGCGACTCATCGACTTGCGCGGCCAACGCCAGCGCCACACACAGCAGGGCATCGGCTTGCGGCGGTGGCTCGCGGCTGACCAGTTGTTGGCGCAAGGCCTCGGCCAGACCCAGCCAGCGCAGCGCATGAAAGCCCAGGGCCTGAACACCGGGCCGCAGATGGGGTGCAAGGCGCTCCAGTTCGGCCGTCATGGAGCGGCCGGCGCGCACCGCCATCAACAGCACAGCGGCGCCTTGCAACTGCAGCCAAAGCGGCACTAGCTCTGCGTGCGCCGGCCTGGCGGTGCTGGCCTGGCGCGCCGGCTCAGACATCCGTTTGGCCCAAACGCAGCGCAATGGCTGGCGTAAAGCCGAACAGTCGGGCCAGCATAAGGGTAGGAAACTGCAACTGCGCCGCGTTAAATTGCAGCACAGCAAGGTTAAAAGCCTGGCAGGCAAAAGTCAGTTTGCTCTGAATGGCGGTGAGTTGCTGGGCCAGCTCGCGCACCTTCGGGTCGGCTTGCATGGCCAGAGTTGAAACGCCTGTCCACAAATGGTCAAACTGTTGCTGCAGGCTTGCTTCAGCAGCCATCAACTGCGTGGCCAGCAGACCGCTGCTGGGCCTTGAGCGCAGCGCGTCATTGGCAACGCTGACCGTCTTGCGGGCTTGCACCAAGGGCGCCAGCGCTTGCGGATCGTGCTGCAAAAATTCGCCAGCCGCCTCGACCAGTCTGAGAATCAGATCATGCCTTTCCTGAAATTGCATATCAATCGCCACAAAGGCATCGGCAATGAGATCCTTGAGCCGTACCAGCCGGTTGTGGGCGCCCAGTGCCCAAAAAACCAGCAATGCCAGCAATGCCAGGAACGCAATGGAATTTGTACTCATGGCTAACTTTTGACTTTCTTGTACAAGACCAGAACCCCGACTTTAGCTGACACGACTGCCGCATAAAAAAAGCCCCACGCCTGAACCGGCACGGGGCTTAGCCTTTTAGGCGGGTATCCGCTTAGAACTGCATCAAGCCTGACCGTCAGCGCCTTCGCTGGTCTCAGCCGGCGACAGGGCTTCCAGTTCGGCGGCTTCGGTTTCGGCAATGGCACGGCGCTCGGCGTCGTCCATTTGCTCCTTCGCTTTGCGCGCCTGGTGGTAGGCCATGCCGGTACCGGCAGGGATCAGACGACCGACGATGACGTTTTCCTTCAAGCCGCGCAACTCGTCGCGCTTGCCCATGATGGCCGCTTCGGTCAGCACACGCGTAGTTTCCTGGAAGGAAGCTGCGGAGATGAACGAATCGGTGGACAGCGATGCCTTGGTGATACCGAGCAACAGGTTGCTGAAGGTTGCCGGGATCTTGCCATCAGCGCGCAGGGCGTCATTGGCATCCAGAATGACCGAGCGCTCGACCTGCTCGCCGGCAATGTAGCTGGACTCGCCGACGTTCTCGACCACCACACGGCGCAGCATCTGGCGAACAATCACTTCGATGTGCTTGTCGTTGATCTTCACACCCTGCAGACGGTAGACGTCCTGCACCTCATCGACGATGTAGCGGGCCAGCTCTTCCATGCCCAGCAAACGCAAGATGTCTTGTGGGTCGGCCGGGCCGTCCACGATCGACTCGCCTTTGTTCACAACCTGGCCTTCATGCACAAGAATATTTTTCTCTTTAGGCACCAGGTCTTCCCAGACCTTGCCTTCGGGGTCGGTGATCTGCAGGCGGATCTTGCCTTTGGTTTCTTTGCCGAAAGACACGGTGCCGGTCATCTCTGCCAGCGTGCCCTTGTCTTTGGGCGTGCGGGCTTCGAACAGCTCGGCCACACGCGGCAGACCGCCGGTGATGTCGCGCGTTTTCTGACCTTCAACCGGAATACGCGCCAGCACTTCGCCGGGGCCCACTTCCTGACCGTCACGCACTTGCACCAGCGCGCCGATCGGAAAGCCGATCGTCACCGAGTGGTCGGTGCCGGGGATCTTGACTTCGCTGCCAGAGGCGTCGATCAGTTTGACCTGAGGACGGATCACCTTGGTGGCACCGCGACGCTTGGGATCGATCACCACCAGGGTGGACAGACCGGTCACTTCGTCGAGCTGCTTGGCCACGGTGACGCCTTCTTCGACATTCTCGAACAGCACCTTGCCGGCGAATTCGGTGATGATCGGACGGGTCAACGGATCCCAGTTGGCCAGAATGGCGCCGGCCTTGATGCTTTGGTCTGCCTTGACCGTCAGGATGGCGCCGTAAGGCACCTTGTGACGCTCACGCTCGCGGCCGTGTTCATCATGAATGATGATCTCGCCGGAACGGGCAATCACCACCAGTTCCTTCTTGCCGTTGGTCACATAGCGCATCGGTGCGTTGAAACCGATCTTGCCGCTGGACTTGGCTTCAACGCTCGAAGCAATTGCTGCACGCGAAGCCGCACCACCGATGTGGAAGGTGCGCATCGTCAGCTGCGTGCCGGGCTCGCCGATGGACTGGGCGGCGATGATACCGACGGCTTCGCCGGTATTGATCAAGCCGCCACGACCCAGGTCGCGGCCGTAGCACTTGGCGCACAGGCCAAAGCGGGTAGCGCAAGTCAGCGCGGTGCGGACCTTGACTTCATCGACGCCGGCGGCTTCGAGTTCGTCGAGCAGATCTTCGTCGAGAAGCACGCCGGCCTTGACGACCACCGAGCGGTTTTCAGGGTGCATCACATCTTCGACCACGGTGCGGCCGAGTACACGGTCGCGCAGGGATTCGATGGTTTCGCCGCCCTCCACAATGGCGCGCATCAGCGAGCCGTCGTTCGTGCCGCAATCGTCTTCGGTCACCACCAGGTCTTGCACCACGTCGCACAGACGGCGTGTCAGGTAGCCGGAGTTGGCGGTTTTGAGCGCCGTGTCAGCCAAGCCTTTACGCGCACCGTGCGTGGAGATGAAGTACTGAAGCACGTTCAG
>CAXNEG010000081.1:0-7357 GCA_964201305.1 Polaromonas sp. | reverse complement strand
TACTGATTTTTCTTTTTTCTCACATTACCCAAGCTCATGACTCAATCCAAACGTTCCCTCACCGTTTTATCTTTGGCCGTATCGGGCATCCTGGCCGCCTTGGCACCCGCGGCGCAGGCACAAAGTCTGGTGGAACTGTACGACTCAGCACGCGCCTTTGATGCCACCTACCTGTCAGCCAAGTTGCAATACGACGCCAACCTGGCCCGCGCGGAGCAGTCTCGCGCCAGCATACTGCCCACCGCCAGTTTGTCCGGCACGGCGACCCTCACGGATTTTGATACAACGCTTTCCACTGGTTCAAGCCTTATCCGCTCTTTCAACACCCAAGGCGCCACCCTCAGTGCATCGCACCCGCTGTACCGGCCCAGTAACCGGGCTACCTTCGATCAGGGCCAAAAGCAGCTGACGCTGGCCCGCGCACAGCTGGACGCCGCAGAGCAAGAGTTGATTGTGCGCACCAGCCAGACTTACTTTGATGCGCTGGCCTCGCAAGACAGCCTGAACTTTGTGAAAGCGCAAAAAGCGGCCGTGGCCGAGCAGCTGGCTTCGGCCAAGCGCAACTTTGAAGTAGGCACCGCCACCATCACCGACACCCGTGAAGCGCAAGCCCGCTATGACCTGGTGTTGGCTCAGGAAATTGCCGCCGAGAACGACTTGCGCGTGAAAAAAATCGCGCTCGATCAACTGGTCGGCAAGCAAGGCACACAACCGCGCAGCTTTGCAGCGCCTCCGGTGCTTCAACCCATTGAGCCGGCCGATGTCAACGCCTGGGTGCTGCAGTCTGAAAGCGCGCACCCCAGCATCCGTCTGGCGCAGAGCAACCTTGAAATCGCCCGGCTTGAAGTGACCAAGGCCGAAGCCGGTCACAAACCCACGCTGGACCTGACAGGCAGCTACAACATCACGCGCAACCCCAGTGGTACGACTTCTTCTCCATCCTCTTTCAACACCAACACGGCCACCATCGGCCTGAGCCTGAATGTGCCGCTGTTTGCCGGCTTTTCAACGCAAAACCGCATACGCGAAACCCTGTCCTTGAGCGACAAAGCCAGCAGCGACTTAGAAGGTGCGCGCCGCAATGTCGCGCAATCAACGCGGACGGCCTTTTTTGGCGTCGTCTCCGGCCAGGGTCAGGTCAAAGCCCTCGAGGCTGCTGAGCAGTCCAGTCAGATCGCCCTGGAAGCCAACCGCCTGGGTTACCAGGTTGGCGTGCGCATCAACATCGACGTGCTGAACTCCCAAAGCCAGTTGTTCCAAACCAAACGCGACCTGGCCAAAGCGCGTTACGAGGTGCTGATCGGCGGCTTGCGTCTGCGCCTGGCCAACGGATCGCTGCGCGCCGAAGATCTGCAAACCATCAACAACCTGCTGGTCAAGTGAGCGCCTGAGCGAAGACTCTAGTCGCGCGGCACGGCGGCCAGTTGTGTCAGTGCCTGAACGGTGCGAGCGGCTGCTCCGCCTTGACTGGCACCAAAAGCCAAGGCAGCCGACTTGGCATGCTGCAAAGCGGCGGGTTCGTTCAACAAAGCCAGCGCACTGGCCAGCCCGGCTTGCATGTCTTCCACCCGGAAAGCGGCGGCCGCAGCTTCGGCCGCCAACGCTGCCTCTGCAAAATTGAAAGTGTGCGGGCCCATCACCACAGGGCAGGAACAGGCTGCGGGCTCGATCAGGTTCTGCCCGCCCAAAGCTTCAAAACTACCGCCTAACAACGCGATGTCGCTGAGCGTGTAGTACAGCGCCATTTCACCCAGGCTGTCACCCAACCAGACATCGGCTTGCATGGCAGCCGGGTCATCGCCGGGCGCGCCAGCCCACTGACTGCGTCGCGAGACGCTCAAACCCTGGGCTTGAACCAGTTGCGCGACCTCTTCAAAGCGCTGCGGATGGCGGGGCACGATCAACACCCGCTCTAAAGCCCTCGCCGGCTGCGTCTCCAGCTTGCGGGCTTGCCACTGCCGCAAAAATTCAATCTCTTCGCCCTCTCGCGAACTGGCCAGCATCAGCACCGGCTGTGCCATGCCAACGCGCCACAGCCGGGCCAGCGCTTGCTGCGCAGCGTCGGGCCTGGCGTCAAACTTGAGGTTGCCCAAAACACCCGCCACCGGCCCGCCCAGCTGCGCCAGCCTGCGGCCATCGGCCTCGGTCTGCGCGTACACGGCAGCCAGCGCCCCATAGGCCGGCCGCGCCAGCCAAGCCAGGCCCTTGGCTGCGGCCAATGATTGAGGCGAAAGCCGAGCATTGACCAGTGCCACCGCCAAGCCACGGGCTTGGGCTGCAGCCATCAGGTTGGGCCAGACTTCGGTTTCGAGCAGCACGCCCAGGCGCGGCTTGAAGTGCGTTAAAAAGCGATCGACAGCAGCGCGGCTGTCCCAGGGCTGCCAAACCTGCACATCGCCGGGCTGCAGCAGGCTCAAGCCCTGTTCGCGGCCGGTGGCCGTGCCATGTGTCAGCAGCACGCGCAAGCCCGGTGACCGGGTACGCCATTCGCGCAGCAAGATGGCGGCAGTGCGCGTCTCGCCCAGCGACACCGCGTGCACCCACACCAGCTCGCTGGCTGTCTCGGGCGCTTGCGTGTATTGGCCCCAACGCTCGGGCACGGCCTGGGCGTACCCGGGTTCGGCCAGCGCTCGGCGCGCCAGCTTGCGGCGCAGCAGCGGCGCAGCCACTTGCATCAGCAGCGCGTAAAGCCATAGACAAAGTGCTTGCATGCGTTCAGTGCACTGGCGCAAAAAAATGCCGGCCAGGCGAATTAATGTGCAGCTGCGGCAAAGTGTGCATCAGGCTTGACGCTGTGCAACAGCGCCAGCATGTCATTTTCAATGCGCTGCAAAGCCGCCGGCGTCGTGCCCTCAAATCGCAGCACCAGCACCGGCGTGGTGTTCGAGCTTCGAATCAAGCCAAAGCCATCGGGCCAGTCCACCCGCAGACCGTCGATGGTGGAGAGCTGGGCCGGCGCCGCAAAACGCGGCACGCCGCCGGGCTGCGCCGTGGCCTGCTCGACCAAGGCAGCGACCAGCCCGGGCGGCTCGCCTTCAGCGCAAGCCACGTTCAACTCGGGGGTGCTGAAACTGCTGGGCAAGCCGTTGAGCAAGGCCGCCACATCTTGGGCGCGGCTGACGATCTCCAGCAGGCGTGCGCCCGCGTAGGTGCCGTCGTCAAAGCCGAACCAGCGTTCCTTGAAAAAAATATGCCCGCTCATCTCACCGCCCAACGGCGAGTTAACTTCCCGCATCTTGGCCTTGATGAGCGAGTGGCCGGTTTTGAACATCAGCGGTTTACCGCCTGCCGCCTCGATCGCTGGCGCCAGGGCTTGCGAACACTTGACGTCATAAACAATCACACCCCCGGGCACGCGCGAGAGCACATCGCGGGCGAACAGCATCATCTGCCGGTCTGGAAAGATGTTCTGCCCGTCTTTGGTGATGATGCCCAAACGGTCGCCGTCACCGTCAAAAGCCAAGCCTAAGTCAGCCTGGCTGGTGTGCAGTGCAGCGATCAGGTCACGCAAATTTTCGGGTTTACTCGGGTCCGGGTGGTGATTCGGAAAGTTGCCATCGACTTCACTGAACAGTTCAAGGACTTCGCAGCCGAGCGCGCGAAAGATGGCCGGCGCAGAAGCACCGGCAATGCCGTTGCCGCAGTCGATGACGATCTTCAAGGGGCGCGACAAGCGAATGTCTGAGACGATGCGCGCGCTGTAAGCCGGCAGCACATCCACTTGCTGGTAGGCACCCGGCAAGCCGGCGAGTTGCCAACTTTCGGCTTCCATCATGCTGCGCAGGGCCTGGATGTCGTCGCCATAAATCGCCCGGCCGGCCATGACCATTTTGAAACCGTTGTAGTCCTTGGGGTTGTGGCTGCCAGTGACCTGAATGCCGCTGCTGCACAAAGTGCTGGCCGCAAAATAAAGCATGGGTGTGGTGACCGCGCCCACGTCTATCACCGCCACGCCGGCTGCACGCAGTCCGCGTATCAGTGCCGCGCTCAGGGACTGGCCGCTGAGGCGGCCATCGCGGCCCACCGCCACCGTGTGCTCGCCTTGGATAAGCGCCACCGAACCAAAAGCCTGGCCCAGCGCTTGAGCTACTTCTTCATGAATGGTCGATGGCACCACGCCCCGAATGTCATAGGCCTTGAAAATCGAAGGGGTCACTTGCATGAACGGGTTTTCCTTGGCGCCGCAAAGCTTCAAAATAAAGCTAACTTTGCCAAGGATTGTAGGGCGGTGCCAGCGCGGCACACCCGCCTGCCGCCGGCTTGAAAAAGTGGACGGCGTATCATTCGCAGCATTCTTCTAAGCCGGCCATACGGCCGGACTGTCAGCCCCAATCCAGCACCCGCCAACATGCCATCCAATCACCCTCTGGTGATCCGCGTCTGCCCCACCCCCTTGGGCCAACTGACGCTGGCCACCAGCACGCACGGCCTGGCCGGCGCCTGGTTTGAAGACCAGCAATACCGCCCGCCTGCACTAAGCGTTGTAGGCAAAGCTGCCTGGCCCAGCGCGCCGGCGCACCCGTTGCTGCGCGAGGCCGCCGGCCAGATAGAGGCCTATTTCAGCGGTGTGCTGAAGGTCTTTGACCTGCCCCTGGACTTGAGCGCCGGCACAGATTTTCAGCGCACAGTTTGGCAAGCCCTGCTGGCGCTGCCCCGCGGGCAAACTTGCACTTACGGGGAATTGAGCAAGCACATCGGCCGGCCTTCGGCTGTGCGCGCAACCGGCGGCGCGATCGGGCGCAACCCGCTCAGTGTCATCGTGCCCTGCCACCGCGTGATCGGCCAAGGCGGCGCACTCACCGGCTATGCCGGCGGCCTAGCACGCAAACGTGCCTTGTTAGAACTCGAAGGCGTAATGCCTTCGCCCCCGTTTAAGCCTTAAGCTTCCTAGAGTAAAGACCAGTTTTGACCCCCTCCCCCACTCACGCCAACAGCCAACCCTGGGCTCTCGATTTCATGCTGCTGGCATCGCTGTGGGGCGCTTCGTTTTTGTTCATGCGCATCAGCACGGTGGAGTTCGGACCGGTGGCCACGGCGGCCGTGCGGGTCAGCATAGCCTCCGTTTTTCTAATGCCCATCCTGCTTTATAAAGGCTTGGGCAGCCAGCTGCGCCTGCACTGGAAGCGCGTGTTTTTTGTCGGACTGCTGAACTCCGGCATTCCCTTTGCCTGCTACGCCTTTGCGCTGCTGTCGATCACCACCGGCCTGTCCTCACTGCTCAATGCCACAGTGCCGATGTTCGGTGCGCTGGTGGCCTGGGTGTGGCTGCGCGACCGGCCCACGCTGTCGCGTACGCTGGGCCTGGTCATCGGATTTGCAGGCGTGGCGATGCTGGCCTGGGACAAGGCCAGCTTCAAGCCGGATGCTTCAGGGGTGGCACCGGGTTGGGCGGTGCTGGCCTGCCTGCTGGCCTGTGTTTGTTATGCGCTGGCGGCCAGTTTCACAAGGCGCTATTTGTCTGAACTGCCGCCGCTGGTCACGGCCACCGGCAGCCAAATCGGCGCAGCCCTCGGTCTGGCGCTCCCGGCGCTGTGGCTGTGGCCGGCGCAAATGCCTGGCCCAAGCGCCTGGTTGGCGCTGCTGGCGGTCGGCATTTTGTGCACCGGCCTGGCTTATGTGCTGTACTTCAGGATCGTTGGCAACGCCGGCCCGGCGCGCGCTTTGTCGGTGACCTACCTGGTGCCTGTGTTTGCGTTACTTTACGGCCTGCTTTTTTTAGGTGAGGCCGTGACGCCCTGGATGCTGATTTGCGCTGTGGTCATCATTGTGGGGACAGCGATGTCGACCGGCTTGTTAAAACTCAGGCATCTGCTGCCCGGCCCTTGAAACTGTATCCCCATTGACTTTAGCCAGTGGCCCGGGCTCGGGTTTTCGATAGCAAGGGATCTTCCACTAGCCTGTCAAAATTAAGGCTTTCAGCTTGGCGCAATGACGCTGCCAGGCGCACTTAAAAACAACTGCTTTGAAACGGTCACCCCATGAAAATCAGCATCCTTGCGGCCTTGGCCTGCGCTCTGGTCAGCCCGCTGGCCGGCGCGCAAAACTACCCCTCCAAACCGATCCGCTGGATCGTACCCAGTTCCCCGGGCGACGGCTCTGATGCCATGGGCCGCATGATTGCGGATCGCCTTTCACGGGAGACCGGACAAACCGTGTTCATCGAGAACAAGCCCGGCGCCGGTGGCGTTTTAGGATCGGAATTTACCGCCAAGTCTGCGCCTGACGGCTACACCATGATCGTCGGCAATGCCGGCTCGCACGGCGTCAATGCAGGCATCTACACCAAACTTAACTACGACGTGGTCAAAGACTTCACACCCGTCGCCTTGATCTGCACCACGCCCAACGTGTTGGTGGTCAACCCATCGGTGAAGGTCAAAACAATGGCTGAGTTTCTGGCCTACGCCAAAGCCAACCCCGGCAAACTGAACTACGCTTCCGGTGGCGTTGGCAGCTCCGCCCACATGTCCGCTGAACTCTTCAAGAGCATGGCCGGCATTGACATGGCCCATATACCCTACAAAGGCTCGGCGCCCGCAGTCAACGCATTGATGGCCGACGAATCGCAAGTCATGGTGGGTAACCTGCCGCCTTGGACGGCACTGATCAAGTCCGGCAAAGTGCAGGCACTGGCAGTCACCACGCCCAAACGCCATCACAGCCTGCCCGACGTGCCGGCCATGAGTGAAACCTTCCCCGGCTTTGACACCCAGGCCTGGTTTGGCATCCTGGCCCCGGCGGGCACCCCCAAAGCAGTGGTCACACGCATCAATGCCCTGGTTAACCAGGCGCTGGAGCATCCGGATGTGAAAGCCAAACTGGCCACGCTGGCCTGCGACCCGGCCCCGAGCACGCCCGAGGCCTTTGCGACCCGCGTGACGGCTGACGTGGCACGTTGGAAAAAACTCGCTTCCGAGCGCAATATCCGCGCCGACTGAACACCAGCTCAGCGGTTCAGCTGAGTCTCTATGCCGGGCGGTACCGGCTGATAAGGATGGGCTTGCAGGAGTTGCGTGTTCATCGCAAGGCTTTGCCCATATGCCCGCTCCAGCGACAGGCCACCACCCTGCGTAGACAAAGGCGGGCCTTTGAGCAACTGCTCGTACAGCGCGCTCTCTTCAAACTGCAGCTCGAGCATGGCGCACTCGGGCGCCAGCGCAGCAATTTGCAAACTGTGCCAGGTGCACACCGGGCCCGAAGGGTTGTGCGGTGAAAACAGCACCCCGTGCTCCGCTGCCCGCTGCGCAATTTTCAGCATCTCCAAAGGCCCGCCGCAGTACTTGATGTCGGGCATGACCACGTCGTAAAGCGCTTCGTCAAACAGTGTCTGAAAAGCAGCCAGCCCCACCTGCGTCTC
>CAXNEG010000080.1:0-7452 GCA_964201305.1 Polaromonas sp. | reverse complement strand
CCTCGTGGCGAATCGCAAAACGTGCGTCTTGAATGCTGGCAGCCTCGGCCATTGCATCGAGGTCTTTGTCGAAGGCCGTCAGCCTGCCCTGCGCCGAGAGTTGCGACAGGATCAGTCGCGAGTGACCACCACGACCGAAGGTCGCGTCGCTGTAATGCCCGTCGGGGTTGAGGTGCAGCGCCTGGACTGCTTCGTTCAACAAGACGGTGCGGTGTGTCCATGTTTCTGACACCGTCATCAATCAGAACGAAAAGTCCTTGAAGACGTCCGGCATGTCGCCCTTCATCTGCTCGGCTTCGTGAGCCGCATAGGTGGCGGCATCCCACAATTCAAAATAACTGCCCATCCCGAGCAGCACCGTGTCTTTGCTGATGCCGGCAGCTGCACGCAACTCTGGCGAAACCAGCACGCGGCCGGTGGCGTCGAGTTCAACGTCCATGGCGTTGCCCAGAAAAATACGTTTCCACCACTGCGCCTGCATGGGCAGCGAGGCTATGCGCTCGCGGAATTTTTCCCACTCGTTACGGGGGAAAATCATCAAGCAACCATGTGGATGCTTGGTGATGGTGATCTGACTGGCCGCAGTGGCACTGAGCACATCGCGGTGACGTGTTGGCACCGACAAGCGACCCTTGGCATCAAGAACAATGGAAGAAGCACCTTGAAACACGGATTCAGACCCTTGAAAACACTTTTAACCACAAAAATGCACTTTTCCCCACTTTAGCAGGAATATCTGCCAATGCAAATGTCTTTGGGTAGTTTTTTTCAATGAAATCAATGACTTAGAGCGAACTTCCAGACTGTTTATAAAATAAAGTTGTTCAAAATTAAGTACTTAGCGCGGGCTGTGAAAGTGCTTTCTCAGGGTGTGGGCGCCAACCGTCCTGCGCCGGCTTCAATGCCCCGGAGAAATCCCCGGGACAAGCACTCTCAGGCAACAGGCAAGCAAGCCCCATCATGCCGCGGTAAAGCGCATGGTTGGGCATGTAGTGGGTGGGGTCAAAAAAGCCGCTAAACACCGACGCAGTCGCGAAAGACTGGCGCGCAGCGACATAACAGGCAAATTGCGATGGGAATCGTGGCAGATACCCCGAGGAGCGCCATGCGCCCGCTCAGCGCACGAGCGAAGCGCTCACAAGGTCAGTCACCAAACATTTTTTGCTTGAGCTCGCGGCGCTGCTGCGCCTCCAGGGACAAGCTGGCGGTGGGACGTGCGATCAATCGGCCGACACCGATGGCCTCGCCGGTTTCGTCGCAGTAACCGTAGTTACCGGCGTCGATGCGGCCGATCGACTGTTCGATTTTCTTGAGCAACTTGCGCTCACGGTCACGCGTGCGCAACTCCAGCGCGTGCTCTTCCTCGATGGTGGCACGGTCAGCCGGATCCGGAACGACCACCGTGTCTTCGCGCAAGTTTTCTGTGGTCTGGCCGGCGCTGGCATGGATTTCCTGCTTGAGCAGAGACAGCTTGTGGCGAAAGAAAGCCAGTTGCTTGTCGTTCATGTACTCGGAATCCGGCATCGCCTTGACTTCTGCATCGCTCAGGGCCGTGGCGTCTTTGCTTTTCCAGTTGTTGGCAAGTTTCGGGTCTTTTTTTGCAGCGACATGCGGTGGCGGCGAGATCACGCGCTCAGTGATGGTCGAGTAACTGGCCTTCGCTGCATCGGGCGCATGGGTAGGCACCATAGGGGCCGGCGGTGGCATATGGGCTGTAGCGCGGGCAGAACTGCGGCGGCCGGGTTTGAGTGCAGGAGGTGGCGGGAGCATGTTGGCTTTGGCAGAGGGGGTGGGCGGCACAGGCGCAGGCGGCATGGTCTTGGCTTTCGCAGAAGCGAGGCCAGATTTAGCGACCGGGACCTTGGCAGGCGACTTGGGAGCCGCCGCCGGCCGGGAGGGTTTGGAAGCTGCCTTGGCCGCTGCTTTGGGCGCAACTTTGACAGAAGATTTTTTGACCTTGAGCGCCGGCTTGGCTTTGCCTACAGGCTTGACTTTAGCTGCCGGTTTGTTTTTCAAGGCCACTTTGGCTTTGGCAATAGCCTTGCCTTTGCCCACAGGCTTGGATTTGACTGCCAATTTTGACTTCACGACCATTTTGGCTTTGACCGCGGGCTTGGCTTTGGCAACAAGCTTGGTTTTGGCTGCTGTTTTGGTTTTCACAAGCACTTTGGTTTTGACCACGGGCTTGGCTTTGCCGACTGGCTTGCCGGTGGCTTTGGCTGGGGGCTTTGCAAGGGATTTGGCTTTGGTCACCGTTTTGAGCGGGGCTTTGACGGGTTTCTTCAGAGCGACTTTCTTGACGACAGCCTTGGCAGGCGCAGGCATGCGGACAGGGACCTTGGCCTTGACGGCTTTGCTGGCTGGCTTGACGCTCGCCTTCGCGGTCGTCTTGTTTTTCTTGGCGGTGGCTTTCACTGCTTGTCTCCTCTGGGCACTGGCCTGTGGGGTGAACCTCGACGGCCTCACGCCAGGAAAGGCAATGAAGCCGAGTTGTTGGATCGGCGGGCGATTCTAGCGGGTGGGCCTGACTGCAAGGCAGCGCAGGGGTCAAAGTTGCAAAAAAAGAACGGAAAACAAAGGCATCAGGGCAAAACAGACACACCAAAGCGCTTTCGCGGCAAGTCAGAGAGCCTAACTCAAACCAGGCTTTGCTCCAGACCTTGCAACAAAATATCTTTGGGCAGATCAATCCCGATGAAAACCATCTTGCTGGTTCGCACCTCGCCCGCCGCCCAGGCAGGACCTAGATCGCTGCCCATCAATTGGTGAACGCCCTGAAAGATAACTTTGCGCTCTGTGCCTTCCATGTGCAGTACGCCTTTGTAACGCAGCATCCGCGGTCCATAGATGTTGACGATGGCGCCCAGAAAGTCTTCGAGCTTGGCCGCGCTGAAGGCGCGGTCGGAGCGAAACACAAAGCTTTTGACGTCATCGTCATGATGATGGTGGTGAGCATGGCCGTCCCCGCCCGCTTTGTCATGGGCATGCGAGGGATGGTCGCAGTGCTCGCCGTGCACATGGTCGTGATCGTGATCGTGAGCGGCATGATCATGCGAATCGTCTTTCAAAAAGTCCGGGTCAATGTCAAGCTTGGCGTTGAGGTTAAAGCCGCGCAAGTCAAACACCTCGCTCAGCGCCACCTCACCGAAATGCACGGCCCGCTGCGGTGCGCGCGGGTTCATGTGCGTCAAGCGATGCATCAGCGCCTGCACTTCATCGCCTTCCACCAGGTCAGTTTTGCTGATGAAAATCTGGTCGGCAAAACCGATTTGCCGACGCGCCTCCTGGCGCTCATTGAGCTGGGTGGCAGCGTGCTTGGCATCCACCAGTGTGAGGATAGAGTCCAGCAGGTACTGCTCTGCGATTTCCTCATCCATGAAAAAGGTCTGCGCCACCGGGCCGGGGTCGGCCAGACCGGTGGTCTCGATCACCACGCGCTCAAAATCAAGCAGGCCCTGGCGTTTTTTAGATGCAAGCGAATGCAGGGTTTCGCGCAAGTCTTCGCGGATCGTGCAGCAGATGCAACCATTGTTCATCTGGATGATGCTCTCGTTGGTGTCGCTCACCAGAATCTCGTTGTCGATGTTTTCTTCGCCGAACTCGTTTTCGATCACTGCAATTTTCTGTCCGTGCGCCTCCGTCAGTACGCGCTTGAGCAAAGTAGTTTTACCGGAACCCAGAAAGCCGGTCAGGATGGTGACGGGAATCAAACTCATGGTGCGCCTCACAAGACAAGAAAAGAGAAGAGCCAAAAACAAAAACAACAGCCGCAGAGTTTAGCGGTCACAGTCTGCAGCAGACCTGGGACCGCCAGGCGCTACAGCTTACGCACCAGTACCAGCCCTTTGAGGTACTCGCCCTCGGGGAAGGTCACCGTCATGGGGTGGTCAGGCGCACCACCCAGGCGCTCGGTGATGAAGGCGTCGACGCCGGCGTCGGTGCCGGCAGAAGCCACGATCTTGTGAAACAAGTCCGCGCTGATACCGCCCGAGCAAGAGTAAGTAAACAGCGTGCCGCCGGGCTCCAGAATCGACAGCGCCAAGCGGTTGATGTCTTTGTAGGCGCGCGCCGCGCGTTCGGCGTGGGCTGCGGTGGGCGCGAACTTGGGCGGGTCCAGCACGATGGCGTCGAACGTGCGCCCTTGCTTGATGTACAGGCGCAGCATGGCGTTGACATCGGCGTCCAGCATCTCGCAGCGCGCTGCGTCAAAACCGTTGCGCGCCACATTGGCACGCGCTTTGTCCAAAGCCGGGCCGGACGAATCGATCGAGGTCACATGCGCCGCACCGCCCGCCAACGCCGCCACCGTGAAGCCGCCGGTGTAGCAGTAACAGTTGAGTACGCGCTGAAACTGCCGGCGCCGCGCATGCTGGGCGAACTTCTGGCGGCTGTCGCGCTGGTCCAGGTAAAAGCCGGTCTTGTGGCCTTCGGCGATGTTCAGGCTCAATTGCCAGTCGTGCTCGCGGATGACGATCTCGGTGCCGGCGCTGCCGCCTTCGGGCGCGCCACTGAGCCAGCCGGTGGCCTCGGGCAGGCCTTCGAGCCCGCGCACGCTGGCGTCCGAGCGTTCGTACAAGCGGCTCAGGCCGGTTTGCGTTAGCAGCGCTTGGACGATGACACTTTTCCAGCGCTCAACGCCGCAGCTGGAAAACTGTGCCACCAGCGTGTCGGCGTAGCGGTCCACCACCAGGCCGGGCAGGCCATCGGACTCGCCGTGTACCAAACGCAGACCATCACTTTGAATGTCAAACAGCGTGCGGGCCTCGAGCGCAGCGGCAATGCGCACGCTGAAAAAAGCCGCGTCAATGCGCTGGCTTTCGTCAAAACTCCAAACGCGTGCGCGTATCTTGGAGCTGGGACTGACGGCGGCCCAGCCCAGAAAACGCCCTTCATGGCTTTCGACTTTGACCGTCTCGCCGGCATCGCCGCTGCCCTTGGCGATGGCGCCGTCAAATACCCAAGGGTGGCGGCGCTGCAAAGAGCGCTCCTTGCCTTCTCGAAGCCGAATTGATTTCATGGCTCCATTGTCGCGGCTCGCCGCCTAAAGTTGCAGCGCGTCAGGATGACTTGTCTGAACCGGGCTCAGGTTCAGGCTTGGGCTTACGGCCGACCACGCTGGCGCGCGGGTGCGCGGCATCGTAAATTTTGGCCAGATGCTGGAAATCAAGCCGGGTGTAGACCTGCGTGGTGCTGATGTTGGCATGTCCCAGCAACTCCTGCACAGCACGCAGGTCACCGCTGGATTGCAACACGTGGCTGGCAAAAGAGTGGCGCAACATGTGTGGATGCACCGGCGTCGAAAGCCCCGCTTGCAAGCTGCGCAGTCTGAGTCTTTTACGAATGTGCTGGGGTGACAGGCGGCTGCCGCGTTCACTCACAAAGAGCGCGGTCGCAGGCTCGGCCAGCACACTCATCCACTGGTTGCGCACCGCCAGCCAGGCTTGGACAGCCTGCAAGGCCTTGCTGCCCACCGGCACGCTGCGCCGCTTGCTGCCTTTGCCCAGCACATGCGCCTCAGCCGCTTGCAGGTCGATCCAGCCACGCGCCTGCCCGCTGGCCTCAGCGTCCAGCCCAACCAGCTCGCCAATGCGCAATCCACAACCGTAAAGCAACTCGGTCAGACATTCGTCACGCGCCTGCAAGCCCGGGTGGTGCAAGCTGTCTGCAGTCTTGAAGTCGGCCAGTTGCACGGCCTCGTCCACGCCCAGCGCCTTGGGCAAGGGCTTTGCCGCCTTGGGCGCGCGCAGACCCTGGACCGGGTTGCTGCTGACCAGGCCCTCGCGCCCCAGCCAGACATAAAAGCCTCGCCAGCCCGACAAAATCAAGGCAATGCCGCGGGCACTGCGCCCACCGGCGTGCATCTGTGAAACCCAGCGCCGCATGTGGACCGGACCGGCCTCCAGCAGTGTCACCCCGGCCTGAGCCGCCAGGCTTTGGAGCTTGTCTAAGTCCAGCGTGTACAGCGTGACGGTACGGTCTGCCAGGCGCTTTTCAACCCGCACATGGCTGAGGTAACGCTGGACCAGCGGGTCCGGCATGGCTTGCGGCCTCAGACCTTGGCGTCAGCCGCAGGACGCAGGCGCGACAGGGCCGCGCTGGCCAGCTCGCCGATGCTTTGCAAAAAGTCGATGGCCATGTCGCTGGCAAAGCGCTGGGGCTCGCCGGAGGCCAAGACCAGCATGCCAAAGGGCGCTTGCCCCGGCTGCGTACGCAGCGCAATCAGGGCGACCGAGCGGGCAGCGGCCGGTTCGTCCAACCAGCTGACCGCTTCCAGCCCCGTCGCAGGACCGCAAAAAGGCACGCTCAGGGCCGCAGCAGCTGTGCGCGCCGCTTCACTGGCGCCCAGCGCAAAGTCACTGGCCGCAAAAGGGGGGGCCACATCCCAGACCTTGATGGCCACTTGCGGCACAGCAAACTGCGTTTGCAATTCACGCACCATGGTCGCCGGCAACTGCGCTGGCGAAGGCGTCATCAGCAGGCTGCGCATCCAGCTTTGCATCTTGTCGGCTATGTTGACGTTCTCCTGGCCGTGCCGCAGCATGTCCACCAGCCGCGACTCCAGGCCGCGAATCTTGTCGCGCAACATGCCCGCCTGCCGCTCCTGCAAGCTGACGGCGCGAGCACCATGCCCGCTGGAGAGTTGCACAGTGGCCAGCAACTCGGCATGACGCTCGAAAAAGTCCGGCGTGTTGGCCAAAAAATTAGCGATGTCGTCTTCAGTGATGGGGTGTTGCATAGAGGGTGGATTCTGGTTCATGTCTGGCATTGTCCTTAAATTGAAGTGGGGCTGGCTGGCAGCCGGTCTTCAGGCATCCGGTATCTCAATGTCGCCGTCAAACACCCGCGTCGCCGGCCCGCTCAGGGTGACTGCAGCATCCAGTTGCCCGGCGCTGGCGGGCCAGTCGACAGTCAGCAAGCCGCCGCGCGTGTGCACATCGACCCGGCTGTCCAACAAGCCCAGGCGGATACCGGCCACCACGGCCGCGCAAGCGCCGGTGCCGCAGGCCAGGGTTTCGCCGGCGCCACGTTCATACACACGCAGGCGCATTTCAGTGCGCGAGAGCAACTGCATGAAGCCGGCATTCACATGCCGGGCAAAGCGCGGATGGCTTTCGATTTGCGGACCCCACTCGGACACAGGCGCGCTGTCCACGTTGTCGACCAGCTGCACCGCATGCGGGTTGCCCATGGACAAAACCGCCGTGTGCAAGATGGTCTGCAGGCCGTGCGCCGTCACCTCAAGAGGCCAGGTGGACCAACCCAGGGTATGGCGGGCTTGCAAACCACTTGCGTCAAACGGCAGTGCGGACAGCTCAAAAACGGGTGCGCCCATGTCCACGCTGACGCGGCCGTCTGCCGCCATGTGCAAGGCGAGCACGCGGTTCATGGTTTGCACACGCACTGTGTTGCGCTCGCTCAGGTGCTGGTCGCGCACATAGCGCACAAAGCAAC
>CAXNEG010000079.1:0-7489 GCA_964201305.1 Polaromonas sp. | reverse complement strand
CCGCCCGCCGAGCGCAGCGGCTCGCGCCTGCTGGACGGCCGGCAGGCCACCCCCGCCGACCGCCGCTTTGCCGAGTTGGCCGACTTGCTCATGCCCGGTGACCTGCTGGTCTTCAACGACACCCAGGTGGTCAAGGCCAGGTTGTATGGGCAGAAAACCAGCGGCGGGCGGCTCGAACTGTTGATCGAGCGCGTGCTCGATGGCGGTCAGGGGCTGGAAGTCGCCGCGCACATGAAGGTCAGCAAAAAGCCGCTGCCCGGTGCGGTCTTGCAGATGGACGGCGGCTTCACCGCCACGCTGATCGGGCGCTGGCCGAACGCCGACGGCCCGCTCTACCACTTCGCCCTGAGCGCCGACCCGTATGCGCTAATGGCTGCGCACGGCCATGTGCCGCTGCCGCCTTACATCACGCACGCCGACTCGGCCGAGGACGAAGCGCGCTACCAGACCGTCTTTGCCAAACACCCCGGCGCGGTGGCCGCACCGACCGCTGCCCTTCACTTTGATGAGGCTATGCTGGCGCGCCTGACGGCCCACGGCGTGGCACAGGCCAGCGTCACGCTGCATGTGGGCGCCGGCACCTTTCAGCCGGTCAAAACCGAGATCGTGAGCGAGCATGTGATGCATTTCGAGCGCTTCGAGGTACCGGCCGCCACCTTGCAGGCTGTTGCCGATTGCCGCGCGCGCGGCGGGCGCGTGGTGGCTGTCGGCACCACCACCGTGCGGGCGCTGGAGTCGCAGGCGCATTTTGGCGACGACTGCCGCGACACCAACATCTTCATCACACCGGGCTTTGAGTTTCGGGTGGTGGATTTGCTGCTGACCAACTTTCATTTGCCCAAAAGCACCCTGATGATGCTGGTCAGCGCCTTCTCGGGCCATGCGCACATCATGGCGCTGTACCAGCACGCCATCAGCGCGCAATACCGCTTCTTTAGTTATGGCGACGCCATGCTGCTCGAACGCCGCAAGGCTTGAACGACTGAACCGCCTGAGACAATCCAGCCATGCTTAATTTTGAAGTTCTGAAAACCGACCCCTCCGACGGCGCTTACCCGGGCTCGTTCGCGCGCCGGGGCCGCCTGACGCTGAACCACGGTGTGGTGGAGACACCGATTTTCATGCCCGTGGGCACCTACGGCACGGTCAAGGGCGTGATGCCGCAGTCGCTGCATGAGATGGGCGCGCAAATCATTTTGGGCAACACCTTTCATTTGTGGATGCGTCCGGGCCTGGACGTGATGCAGCAGTTCGGCGGCCTGCACCGCTTTGAGAGCTGGAATAAACCCATCCTCACCGACAGCGGCGGCTTTCAGGTCTGGTCGCTCGGTGAAATGCGCAAGATTTCTGAAGAAGGCGTGAAGTTCGCATCGCCGGTCAACGGTGACAAGTTGTTTTTAACGCCCGAGATCTCGATGCAGATCCAGACTGTTCTCAACAGCGACATCGTCATGCAGTTTGACGAATGCACGCCCTACGACACCAAGGGCCATATCACCACCGAAAGCGAAGCGCGCCAGTCAATGGAACTGAGCCTGCGCTGGGGCAGCCGCTGCGTCAGCGAATTTGGCCGTCTCGAAAACCCGAACGCGCTGTTTGGCATCGTGCAGGGCGGCATGTTTGAAAGCCTGCGGCAGGAGTCGCTGGACGCGCTGGTCGAACTCGATTTGCCCGGTTACGCCATAGGCGGCGTCAGCGTCGGCGAGCCCAAAGAAGAAATGCAGCGCATCATGGCGCACACGCCGCACCGCCTGCCGGCCAACAAGCCGCGCTACCTGATGGGCGTGGGCACGCCCGAAGACCTGGTCGAGGGCGTGGGCGCCGGGGTGGACATGTTTGACTGCGTGATGCCCACGCGCAATGCGCGCAACGGCCACATGTTCACGCGCTTTGGCGATTTGAAAATCCGCAATGCCCGCTACAAGGCCGACGAGCAGCCGGTGGACGCCACTTGCAGCTGCTACACCTGCCGGCAATTTTCACGCGCTTACCTGCACCACCTGGACCGTTGCGGCGAGATGCTGGGTCCCATGCTCAATAGCATTCACAACCTGCATTACTACCTGAACCTGATGGACGAAGTGCGCAGCGCGCTGGACGCCGGCAACTTCGGTGATTTTGTGCTGCAGTTTCATCTGGACCGGCAGCGCGGCATTTGACGAAGATTTGAAGAAAAAAAGCCCCGACAAGCGGGGCTTTTTGCAAACTTGCCGGCCAGCGCTTAGCTGGCCACCGGCGCCGTACCGCCGGCGGCCGCCATGCCCCGGCTGAGCTCTTTGCGGTAACGATTGAGTTCTTGCACGGTCTTGAAACTCTGCTCCATCAGCAAGCTCATGTTGTGCAGGATGCGCTCGACGACTTTGCTTTCCCACACTGCGTCAAACTTGATCTGAGTGTCCAGCCAATGCTCCAGCCAAAGAGGGTCGGGCAGGCGAGATTGGACGGTGTCCCTCGGGAACAAAGCCTTGTTCACATGCAGATTGGTAGGGTGCAGGGCTTGGGCGGTGCGGCGGGCACTGGCCATCAACACGCCGACCTTGCTGAAGGCAGCCAATGCCTCATCACCGAACTTGTGGATCGCACGCTTCATGTAACGCAGGTAGGCGCCGCCGTGACGCGCTTCGTCCTGGCTGAGCTGGGTGTAGATTTGCTTAATGACAGGCTCGCTGTGCCATTCGCTGGCGCGGCGATACCAATGGTTCAGCCGGATCTCGCCGCAAAAATGCAGCATCAGGGTTTCCAGCGCGGGCGCAGGTTCAAACTCAAAGCGCACCTCGTGCAACTCGGCCTCGGTCGGCACCAGATCGGGCCTAAAGCGCCGCAGATACTCCATCAGCACCAGCGAGTGTTTTTGCTCTTCAAAAAACCAGATCGACATGAAGGCCGAAAAATCGCTGTCGTCGCGGTTGTCGCGTAAAAACATCTCGGTGGCGGGCAAGGCGGCCCACTCGGTGATGGCGTTCATTTTGATGGTTTGCGCCTGCTCTTCGGAGAGTTTGGACG
Organism: Polaromonas sp.; assembly: GCA_964201305.1. GTDB lineage: Bacteria > Pseudomonadota > Gammaproteobacteria > Burkholderiales > Burkholderiaceae_C > Polaromonas. The sequence goes on along the minus strand of CAXNEG010000079.1, from coordinate 4,486 downwards.
CATCAAAGCTGGCCCAGGGGATATCCTTGTCCATGTCCCAGCGGACGGCTTCGAGTTGTTTGAACAATTCCGGGTAAAGCATCTGATTTCCTCATGCAGCAGGTGAATGCTTGCTTATTTTAAGCTTTGAACACGGCGGTTGTGGCTGGGCCGGGGCATGCCCGTTCCGCCTTGACGGCCTTTAAAAGCCCGTAGCCCCTGGCATGCTAACAAAGCGCTTTATAGTGAGTGAAATGTGTCTTTTAATGCTGCGCTGCGGCGTCAACCAGAGTGTCAATATGCTGCCGAATGATTTTTTTATACACCGCTTCAACATCCTGCCCATTTTGTTAAGCGCCCTGCTTGCGCTGACTTTGGCCGGCACGGCCAGCGCGCAAAGCAACCCCCAGGCCCAGCTTGCCTGCCCGGCCATGCTGCAGCACACTTTTTTGCGATTGCAAGATGAAAAGCCCCAGGAACTCTGCCAATACGCCGGCAAGGTGCTGATTGTGGTCAACACGGCCAGTTTTTGCGGTTTTACACCCCAGTACGAAGGATTGGAGGCCTTGTCTGCTAAATACAAAGACCGCGGCCTGGTCGTTTTAGGCTTTCCTTCGAACGATTTTTCGCAAGAAAAAGGCAGCAACAAGGAAATTGCCGACTTTTGCGAGAACACCTTTAACGTGAAATTTCCCATGTTCGTCAAGTCACGAGTCTCCGGGAGCGGCGCCAACCCGCTGTTCAAGCAATTGGCCACGGTCAGCAGCACCCCGGCCCGCTGGAATTTCTACAAGTACATCGTCAGCCGTGATGGCAGCAAGGTCAGCGGCTTCAATTCCACCGTGGACCCCAAGGACGCCCGCTTCATCCAAGCCCTGGAAAGCATGCTCGCAGCGAAATAGACTCATCAGTCATAATCCTACCGAGTGGTTTGTACCACCTCCGTCCCCCACGCCCGCCAGGCTCAAACCTGCATTTCCAACTTTTCACACAGCCCCGGAGCCGGACAGACATGACGCTTGCCAGTCATCAAGCCCCTAGCGCCACCAAGCTGCGGATCGCTATCGTCGGCTCCGGCATTTCCGGGCTGGCGGCAGCGCACCGGCTGGCCGGCGCAGCCGAGGTCACCTTGTTTGAGGCCGGCGACTACTTTGGCGGACATACCCACACAGTGGATGTCAGCTTGCCCGGCGCTGCCGGCACGGTGACCCACGGCGTAGACACCGGTTTTCTGGTCTTCAACGAGCGCACCTACCCCAACCTGATTCAGCTGTTCGATGAACTCGGCGTGGCCACCGCCAAGTCGGAGATGTCGTTTTCCGTCAAAGTACCGGCCGCTGGCCGCAAGCCGGCGATGGAGTGGAGCGGCTCCAGCCTGAACAGCGTGTTTGCTCAGCGGGGTAATTTGCTGAACTGGCGCTTTTGGCGCATGTTGCGCGACATCCTGCGCTTTAACCGGCGCACCTCGGCGCTGGCCAAATCCGGCGCAGAAGCAGCCATGTTGCAACCTTTGTCTGAATTCTTGTTGCAGGAAAAATTGTCTGACGAGTTTCGCGACTGGTATTTTTTGCCCATGATGGGCTGTATCTGGTCTTGCCCGACCGATCAAATGTTGCAGTTTCCAGTGGCCACCATGATCCGCTTTTGCCACAACCACGGCCTGATCCAGGTGGCCAACCGGCCGCAGTGGTGGACCGTGACCGGTGGGGCACGCCACTATGTCGACAAAATCATTGCCGGTATTGCAGACAAGCGCCTGGCCACGCCTGTGCAAACCATCGAGCGACATGCGGGCGGTGTTCGCATCACCAGCGGCGAAGGCGCGGCACACCAGACCGAAGACTTCGACAAAGTGATTTTGGCCACCCACAGCGACCAGGCGCTGGCCCTGCTGGCGCAGCCTAGCGCCGCTGAACAGGCGCTGCTGGGTGCTGTTGCCTACCAATCCAACCGCGCCGTGCTGCACACCGACGCCTCGGTGCTGCCAACGCGCCCGCTGGCCTGGGCCGCCTGGAACTACGAACGCGCAAGCGACAGCGGTCGCGAGTCCACGCAGGTTTGTCTGCATTACCTGCTCAACTTGCTGCAACCGCTGCCCTTCCAGCAACCGGTGGTGGTTTCCTTGAACCCGGTCACACCCGTTGCGCCCGACAAAATACTGGGCAGCTTTGATTACGCACACCCCGTGTTTGACGACGCCGCCATCCGCGCCCAAAAAGACCTGCCCGCCTTGCAGGGCCAGCAACACACTTATTTTTGCGGCGCCTGGACAGGCTACGGATTTCACGAAGACGGTCTGAAGTCCGGCCTGCTGGTGGCCGAACTCATTGTGGACCTCAGTGAACCCACTTTTGTGGCGCCGCCGCCCTTGCTGAACAACACCGAGTGGCGCAAGGCATGAGCGCCCAAAGCACACCGGCCGTTGCAGCCCAGGCCCTGATCGGCTTTGGCGAAGTGCGGCACACGCGGCTCAAGCCTGCGCACCATGCTTTCAGTTACCCGACTTATTTTTTAATGCTGCCTCTGCGCGCCATGCAAACCGGCGACAGTTCTGCGCTGGCACGCAACCGCCGCGGGCTCTTGAGCTTTCATGACAGCGACCACGGTGACGGCAGCAAAGATTGCTTGGCTTGGCTCGACGCACTCTTGCTGGCCCAGGGCATTGCCGATGCGCAAGGCGAAGTCTGGCTGCACACCTACCCGCGCGTGTTGGGTTACACCTTCAAGCCCGTGAGCTTTTGGTACTGCCACCGCGCAGACGGCACGCTGCGGGCCATCGTGGTGGAGGTAAACAACACTTTTGGCGAGCGCCATTGCTACTTGCTCGACGCGCCGCGTTACGGCCACGAACTGCGCGCTGACAAGGTGTTTCACGTCTCGCCCTTTTGCCGCATCGAAGGCAGTTACCGCTTTCGCTTCATGCGCGCCCTCAAAGACAACATTGAAAAAACCGTGGCCCGTATCGACCATGACGACGCCACCGGACCCCTGCTGCAAACCAGCGTGGCGGGCACCCTGCAAACCATCAACGCAGCCAGTCTGCGCAAAGCCTTTTGGGGCTATCCGGCCATGACCTTCGGTGTGCTGGCCCGCATCCATTGGCAAGCTTTCAAGCTCTGGCGAAAGCACGTGCCGTTCATCTCCAAACCCCAGCCTCCAACTCTCTTTGTGACCCGATGAACTCAACGCCCTCATCCGCCGACACCAACAACTGCGCCGAGTCACCCGGGCCCATCGGCAAGTCGCAGCCGCTGCCCGCAGACGCGCCGGCCGCTGCGCGCAGCGCCATGAAACTGCTTTCCCGCCTGAAGCACGGCACGCTCACGCTGCAACTGCCCGGTGGTGGCGTGCAGCGCTTTGGCTCGGGCGGTGCGCCCATGGCCAGCTTGTACCTGCACAACTGGAAGGTGTGCGGCGCCGCCTTGCGCTCTGGCGACATCGGTTTTGCAGAAAGCTACATTGCCGGCGACTGGAGCACGCCGCAGCTGACCGATCTGCTGCGCCTGTTGATCCTCAACCGCAAAGAAGTCGAAGACGTGATCTACGGCACCTGGCTGGGCCGTTTGGCTTACCGGCTCAAGCACTTGCTCAATCGCAACACCAAGGCCAACAGCCAGAAAAACATACACGCGCATTACGACCTGGGTAACGCCTTCTACGAGCTTTGGCTGGACGGCACGATGAATTACTCGTCGGCGATTTTTGAGACGCAAGAGACCTCGATGAAGGACGCGCAGAACGCCAAGGTACGGCGCGCGCTGCGCATGGTGCAGGTCAAGCCAGGCGATCGCGTGCTGGAGATCGGCTGCGGCTGGGGCGCCCTGGCCGAAATGGCCACCACCGAATTCGGCGCCTCGCTGGTCGGCGTGACACTGAGCACAGAGCAATTGCAATGGGCCCAGGCCCGCTTGACCCGCCTGGGTGTACCGGCGGCCGCTGAACAACCACAAGCCAATGTGACCCACGATTTGCGCTTACAGGACTACCGCGACATCGGCGTGAACAACGCTGCAGATCAGTCTTTTGACGCCATCTGCTCAATCGAAATGATCGAAGCCGTAGGCCGCGAATACTGGCCGACTTACTTCAACACCATTGCGCGCTTGCTCAAGCCGGGCGGCCACGCCTGCATTCAGAGCATCGTGATTGCCGACCATCTTTACGAGCGCTACATCGAGTCAACCGACTTCATCCAACAGTACATATTCCCCGGTGGTTGCTTGCCTTCGCCCACGGTATTCAGGGCCCATGCCCGCGCCGCCGGCCTGGAGGTGGTTGATGAACTGGCCTTCGGCCAGGATTACGCGCACACGCTGCGGCTGTGGCGAGACGCATTCCTGGCCCAAGCCCCGCAAGTGCTCAAGCTCGGCTTTGACACTCGCTTCATGCGCATCTGGGAGTTTTATCTCGCTTACTGCGAAGCAGCTTTTGCCGAAGCCAACACTGACGTTGTGCAATTCACCTTGCGCAAGCCGGTGCAGACCGCCTGACCATGGGAGAGCGCCGC
>CAXNEG010000078.1:0-7564 GCA_964201305.1 Polaromonas sp. | reverse complement strand
GTCGCTGGACTGGCTGCCGCGCGGGCGTGAGCTGCTGACCATCAAAACCGACTGCGATTTGCAGCCCTATATTGAGGGCTTGCCGGCGCTGGACCAAATCACCCTGGGGGCGCAGCAAACAGAAGCCCTGCAAGCTTTTTACCTGCGCTTCGGCTTCAAGGGGCTGGTCAAAAGCCTGGAGTATCCCAACCCGGTCGCTGAGCCGGCCGGCGCGCCGGCCCGGCAGGTGAAGCCCCGGCAAAACTCACTCAGCGATTCACCGGGCTTGTTTGACGAACCCGATATGGCGCAACCCGCACAAGATTTCCACGCCGTCGATGTGCAGTGCGACACCATCCTGAGCTGGGCGGCCTTCGATGCGCTGCTGGCCCAGATCGAGAACGCCGAGCTGGTGGCTGTGGACACGGAGACCACTTCAATTGAGGCCATGCAGGCCCAGATGGTGGGTCTAAGCGTTAGCTTGAGCCCCGGGACGGCGGCTTACATTCCGCTGGCGCACGACCACCCGGGAGCGCCCGAGCAACTGCCGCTCGCCGAGGTTTTGGCGCGGCTCAAGCCCTGGCTGGAGAACCCGGACCAGCTCAAGCTGGGCCAGCACATCAAATACGACCGCCATGTGTTCGCCAACCACGGCATTGAGGTGCAGGGCTACCGCCACGACACCATGCTGCAAAGCTATGTTCTGGAAGTGCACAAACCGCATGGCCTGGCCAGCATGGCTGAGCGCCACCTGGGCCGCAGCGGCATCAGCTTTGAAGACCTGTGCGGCAAAGGTGCCAGCCAGATCAAGTTCAATCAGGTCGATGTTGCCAAAGCCAGTCAATACGCCTGCGAAGACGCCGAGCAGACCCTGGCCGTGCACCGCTTGCTGTGGCCGGTGCTGCAGGCTAATGCCAAGCTGCTGTTTATTTACGATCTGGAAATCCAATCCAGTGAAGGTCTGTACCGCATCGAGCGAAATGGCGTGTTGATAGACGCGCCCATGCTGGCTGGGCAAAGCGCTGAGTTGGGCGCCCGCATTGTGCAGCTCGAAGCCGAGGCGCATGCCTTGGCCGGCCAGCCCTTTAACCTGGGTTCGCCCAAGCAGATTGGTGAGATTTTCTTCACCAAACTGGGTTTGCCCGTGGTCAAGAAAACCGCCACCGGCGCACCCAGCACCGACGAAGAAGTGCTGGAAAAACTCGCCGAAGACTACCCGCTGCCGGCCAAGATTCTGGAGCACCGCGGCCTGTCCAAACTCAAAGGCACTTACACCGACAAGCTGGCGCAATTGGCGCACCCGCGTACCGGCCGCGTGCACACGCATTACGCGCAGGCGGTGGCCGTCACAGGCCGCTTGTCGAGCAATGAACCCAACTTGCAAAACATACCGGTCAAAACCGCCGAAGGCCGTCGCGTGCGTGAAGCCTTCACGGCTGCGCCCGGCTGCGTGATCGCCAGTGCCGACTACTCGCAAATCGAGCTGCGCATCATGGCGCACATCAGCGAAGACGCGGCCTTGCTGCGCGCTTTCAACGAGGGCCTGGACGTGCACCGCGCCACCGCCGCCGAGGTTTTTGGCGTGGCCCTGGACCAGGTCAGCAGCGAGCAACGCCGCTACGCCAAAGTGATCAACTTCGGCTTGATTTACGGCATGAGCAGCTTCGGGCTGGCGCGCAACCTGGGCATCGAGACCAAGGCGGCGGCTGCCTACATCGACAAGTATTTTCAGCGCTATCCCGGCGTCAAGGCTTACATGGACGAGACCCGCCTGTCAGCCAAGAGCCTCGGCTATGTCGAGACCGTGTTCGGCCGGCGCTTGTACCTGCCGGAAATTAATTCGCCCAATGGGCCGCGCCGCAGCGGTGCAGAGCGCGCCGCCATCAACGCGCCCATGCAGGGTACGGCGGCCGATCTCATCAAGCTGAGCATGGTCAAGGTGCAGCAGGTGCTGGACGCCCAGGCGCGCGGCAGCAAAATGATCATGCAAGTGCACGACGAGCTGGTTTTTGAGGTGCCCGAGAAAGAAGTCGAGTGGGTACGTAGCGAAATTCCGCGCCTGATGGCCGGCGTGGCGCAGCTTAAGGCGCCGCTGCTGGCCGAGATCGGCTTTGGCCCGAACTGGGAAAAAGCGCACTGATTTTTTAATTCCACTTGAAGGAAAACAAACGATGTTGACAGTCGATCAGAAACTTGATTTTGATGCTTTGCTGCCCGCTGCCCCACAAGCCGGCAGCCGCCGCTCTGCCCTCAAGCTGGCCTTGGGTGCGGGCTACGCCGCTGCCGCCGGTCCCTTGATGGCGCAAACTGCCATCAAAACGTCGTCCGAAGGTTTGCGCACCGGCGAGTCCAGCTTTGAGCTCAATGGTTTCAAGGTGCCGGTGTTTTTTGCAGCACCTGCCGGCAAAACCAATTTGCCGGTGGTGCTGGTGATTCACGAGGTGTTTGGTGTGCATGAGTACATCGCCGACACCTGCCGTCGCTTTGCACGGGCCGGTTATATGGCGGTGGCGCCGGAGCTGTTTGCCCGCCAGGGCGATCCCGGCGAGTACGGCGAGCTGGCCAAGCTAATGACCGAGATCGTCAACAAGACCTCCGACGCGCAAGTCATGGCCGATCTGGACGGCGCCGTGGCCTGGGCCGCAGGCCAGGGTGGCGATGTGCAAAAAGTGGCCATCACCGGTTTTTGCTGGGGTGGGCGCATCACCTGGCTCTACGCGCAGTACAGCACCCGCGTCAAAGCCGGCGTGGCCTGGTACGGGCGCCTGGTGGGTCAGCCCAGCGCCACCACCCCCACGCACCCTGTACAGCAGGCGACCCTGCTTAAAGCGCCGGTGCTCGGGCTCTACGGCGGGCAGGACACGGGCATTCCGCTGGACACCGTGGAGCAGATGAAAGCGGCATTGGCCAGCGCCGGTGCGGCGGGTAACGCTGCAGCCCGCGCCAGTGAGTTTGTGGTTTACACCGACATGCCCCATGCTTTTCACGCGGACTACCGGCCAACCTACCGCGCAGGCCCGGCGCAAGACGGCTTCCAGCGGGCGCTGGCGTGGTTCAAGGCCAAGGGCGTGGCATAAGGCGGGATAATGGGCGTCCTGACGCACCGGATCTTGCCTTATGACTATGACTTTGTTGGCTATTCTGGCCGCCACCTTGCTGGCCGGGGTGGGCAGCGTTTGGCTGGCGGCCTTGCTGGGTTTTGGTGTTTTAGCGCGTTACACCCAGCACATGCTCAGTCTGGCGGCCGGTGCGCTCTTGGCCACGGCCTTCATGCACCTGCTGCCGGAGGCTTTTGAAAGCCAGGTCGGTGCAGACCAGCTGTTCCCGACACTGCTGGCCGGCCTGATCTTTTTCTTTTTGCTCGACAAGGCCGAACTCTGGCACCACGGGCATGAGCATCACCATGGTCATGATCACGCGCATGCCCACGCTGTCAGCCACATGCCTGCGCGCTCCGGCGGCAGCTGGGCCATTTTGACGGGTGACAGCGTGCATTGTTTTGGCGATGGCGTGTTGATCGCATCGGCCTTTGTGGCCGACATGCGTCTGGGTGTGGTTGCCGCGCTGGCCGTGCTGATGCACGAAGTGCCGCACCACATGGGTGACCTGGCGGTGCTGCGGCAAGCCAGCGACAACCGGCGCATGGCCCTGGTCAAGGTTTCACTGGCTGGCGGACTGACCGCCTTGGGGGGTGTGGTGGGTTTCTTTCTGGTGGCCCAGTTAGAGGCTTATCTGCCGTATTTTCTGGCCATCGCCTCCAGCAGTTTTTTGTACGTGGCGCTGGCCGATCTGATTCCTCAGCTGCAAAAAAAGCTCTCCGCCCGCGAGACCCTGGCCCAAATTGTGTGGCTGGCCGTCGGCATGGGCATGGTCACGCTGGCCAGCAGCCTGACGCACAGCCACTGAGCCGGCGCCGGGATTCAGACCCCGGCAGCCAGCAAGGCTGGGCGGGTCGGCAGGCCCTCACTGTCACCAATCACCTGCACCGCCTGCGCGCCAATCCAGGCGCCGCGCCGGGTCGCTTCGGGCAGTGACTTGCCATCCATCAGCGCGCTGATGACGCCCACCGCAAAGCCGTCCCCTGCTCCCACGGTGTCCACCACTTCGGCCACGGCAAAGCCGGGCACATGGCCGCTGCCCTCGGCGCTGTCAAAGTACGCGCCTTCGCTGCCCAGCTTCACCACCACCGCCTTGGCGCCCAGCTGGCGGTAAAAGCGGGCAATGCCTTCGGGCGTACGCTCGCCCGTCAGCAAGTGGCCTTCCTCCAGGCCCGGCAAGACCCAGTCGGCACGGGCAGCCAGGTCGTTGATGGCTTCGCGCATGTGCGCCGTCGAGGCCCACAGTGAGGGCCGCAGGTTCGGGTCAAACGACACGCTGCGACCTGCGGTCCGCATCAGGTTCATACTCTTTTGCGTCAGCGCCAGCGTGCTGGCCGACACCGCCGCAAAAACACCGGTGGCATGCAGGTGCCGGGCTGACAGTAGCCAGGCTTCATTGATGTCCTGCGGCCCCATCCCGCTGGCGGCCGAGCCCTGGCGGTGGTATTCAACTGGCGGATCACCGCCGCCTTGCACCTGGCCTTTGAACATGAAACCGGTTTTTTGCGTGGCGTCGCAGACCACCTGCGCACAGTCCACACCCTCACCGGCCATGGTGGCCAGCAAATAGCGGCCCATCGAATCCGTGCCCAGGCGGCTGGCCCAGGCAACTTTCAGCCCGAGCCGTGCCAGGCCGATGGCGACATTGGTTTCTGCGCCGGCGCTGCGTTTGTAAAAAGAGCCGGCTGCTTCCAGCGGGCCGGGGCGGTCGGCCACCAGCAGCAGCATGGCCTCGCCGAAAGTGACAACATCAAGCGCTGGGGTCAAGGTACGGCCCTCCTTGCAGATTGAGAAACAGGCGACAACTGCACGCCGGCCAGCTGTTCATGGGACATGAAAAATTGCAATTTTTGTTCACGCCGGATTTGCTTGAGCGCGTACTCAGCGCTCAGGGCTTCGCCCTTGCTGGCGTAGTAACGGCAAGCCAGCACGCGGCGCGGCGGATGCGAGCGTGTATAAGCTGCTCCCAGGCCCAAGAGATGTTGCACAAAGCGTTGTTCCAGGTCCAGCGCCACCCCGGTGTAGAGCGTGCCGTCTTCGCATTCGAGCAGGTACAAGTAATAAGGGGTCACAGCAGCCGTGTTGTCAGCCTTGCGCCACGGGCCGCGCCGGGTCGCTGCACCAGTCGCTCCAACTGCCGGCGTACAGTGCCGAGCCGCCCAGGCCGGCGATCTCCATGGCCAGCAGGTTGGGCAGGGCGCTGACGCCGCTGCCGCAGTGGTGCACCACACCGGCCGGCTCGCGCTGACCCAGCAGGGCTTCAAACTCCGCTCTGAGTTGCGCAGCCGGCTTGAACTTGCCGTCTGTGCCCAGGTTCTGGCCAAAGGGACGGTTCAGCGCACCCGGAATATGGCCGGCCACCGGGTCCAGCGGCTCGACCTCGCCTTTGAAGCGCGGTGTGGCCCGTGCGTCCAGCAGCGTCTGTGCGGGCCGGCCCAGGTTGGCGGCCACTGCATGGGCATCCAGCAGCCGGGCTCGGCTTTCTTTCAGCGTAAAAAGCGCGGGCGCGCGGGCTGGCTCCTGGCCGGCTGTCACGGCGCCGCCCGCGGCCTGCCAGGCTTGTAAGCCGCCGTCGAGTACAGCCACCGCCTCATGGCCGGCCCACTTGAGCATCCACCAGAGCCGGCCGCAGTAGTTGGCGCCGTTGCGGTCATACACCACGGCCTGCATGTCGTTGGACAAACCAACGCTGGCCAGCCAGAGGGCAAAGCGCTCGCGGCTGGGCAGCGGATGCCGCCCGCCGGAGGCTGTTTCGTGCAGGCCGGGTTTGGCGCTGAGCGCGTGGTCCAGGTGCGCATAGACAGCGCCCGGAATGTGTGCCTGGGCATAGTCCGCTGCACCGGCATCGGGCTGCATCAGGTTGAAGCTGCAGTCAAACACCAGGCAGTTGGCGGGCGTGGCCAGCAGGGGCGCAAGCTGTTCGGCAGAGATCAGGTGGGTTTGCATGGTGATAGCCTTTCAGAAAGTTGGGCTTTGCAGCGTCGTTACGTTGTTCATGTTGTTAGTGTTCTTCGGCTGGCGGATTGGGCAGGGCTTCCGTGCGCAGCACGGTGGCCACCACGCCGCTGGCCACAATCACCAGCATGCCCAGCCAGCCTAACAGCGGTATCTGATCGCCAAACAGCAGCAGGCTGTACAGCGCGGCGAACACAATACCCGAATACTGCAGATTGGCCGCAACCAGTGTCGACCCCTGGCTGTAGGCCCGCGTCATGCACCAGTGGCCAATCGAGGCCAGCACGCCGATCGGCAGCAACCAGACGGCGGCTTGAGAGTTCCATTCAGACAGCCCGGTGAACATGACGCCGATGCCGCCGCCGAAGGCTGAGCCCAGCGCAAAGTAAAACACCGTGCGCTCTTCGGGCTCGCCAACGCGGCCCAAGGCTGTGACCTGTATGTAAGCCAGGGCCGCCAGCAGGCCTGACATCAGCCCGATCAGGCCGGCAAACAACTGGTTTTGCTCCAGGGTGGGTCGCAGAATCATGACCACGCCGCCAAAGCCGGTCAGTACCGTGAGCATCAGCAGGCCCTGACGTGTCTGTAGCGGCCCACGTTCATACAGCAGGGCGCCCCCTATCAAAAAGGCGGCCACCCAGATGCTGCTCATGTAGTTCAGCGTCACGGCCGTGGCCAGCGGCAAATAGGCAATCGCATAAAACCAGGCGACCAGTGAGATCACGCCGATCAGGCTGCGCCAGGCTTGCATACCCGGAAAGCGGGTGCGCAAGCCCGAGCCGCGCGCCTGGACGATCAATGCCATGAACACCATGCCCACCAGTCCGCGGTAGAGCACCAGTTCAAAGGCGTTGAAGTTGCTGGAAGCGAGTTTGACGCACACGCCCATGGAGGCAAACAGGAAAGAGGCCAGAACCATCCAGAGCGCTTGCATGAGCCGTGTCCCGACTGGTCGATCAGATCATCTGGGTGGTTTTGCTGGCACCCATTTCGCGGCGATACCACTCGTGAAAGTGCTGCATGCCGTCTTCCATCGGGCTTTGGTAGGGGCCAAACTCGTTGTCCCCGCGCTGCATCAGCGCCAGCCGGCCGGCGTCCATGCGCAGGGCAATTTCGTCGTCCTCGACGCAGGTCTCCATGTAGGCGGCTTGCTGCGCCTCGATGAACTCGCGCTCGAAGGCGCAGATTTCCTCGGGGTAGAAAAACTCCACCACGTTCAAGGTTTTGTCCGGCCCCTGCGGGTGCAGCGTGCTGACCACCAGCGCATGCGGATACCACTCGATCATCACGTTCGGGTAGTAAGTCAGCCAGATGGCGCCGTACTTGGGGGCCGCCCCCTTGCGGTATTGCAGCACCACGTCATGCCACTTTTTGTAGACATCCGTGCCGGGCTTGCCCAGCTTGTCGGACACGCCGACCGTCTGCACCGAGTAATTTTTGCTCAGTTCCCAGCGCAAATCGTCGGTGGTCACAAAGCCGCCCAGGCCCGGGTGGTAAGGGCCCACGTGGTAGTCCTCCAGGTAGACCTCGAT
>CAXNEG010000077.1:0-7648 GCA_964201305.1 Polaromonas sp. | reverse complement strand
CCGGCCTTGGTACGACGATCAGCCCAACTGCCGGCCAGCAGCACACCGGCAACTGAGACGGCGTAAGTGGACCAGCGAGCGAGCGTGCCCCATTCACCTTGGAAGATGAGAGACAGCCAGGCTTCGTTGACGATCATTTTGGCGGCGGTAAAAGCCAACACGGCTGCACCGAGGCGGATGATGATTGGAAAACGCTCCACCAGTTTGAGGACCATGGTGCTGCCGAACACCACTATGGGAATGCTGATCAGCAAGCCGATGACGACCAGGTCAAAAGAGCCTTGGGCAGCACCAGCCACCCCCAGAACATTGTCAACACCCATGAGAGCGTCAGCCACCACAATCGTTTTCATGGCGCCCCAAAACGTGCTTACCACGGGGCCGTCGTGCTCATCGCCGCTCTGGTCGGCCAGAAGCTTGTAGGCAATCCACAGCAGACCAACACCGCCGGCGAGCATCAGACCAGGAATTTTGAGTAGCCAGACGACGCCCACAGTCATGGCCGAGCGAACAACAATCGCCCCGACCGTGCCCCACATGACAGCTCTTCTCTGTAAGTGCTTGGGCAAGTTGCGTGCTGCCAGGGCAATCACGATGGCGTTATCGCCGGCCAGGACGAGGTCAATCAGGACGATGGCCAAAAGGGCGGACCACCAAGGCGTTGAGAAAAGTTCCATTTACACACTCCAGCAATAGCATCAGAAAAAGAAAATTCTCAGGAGAATTTCCAAGTCAATTGAAGCTGTGCAGGAAGGTGGGATGTAGCAGCGCTAGACTGCGAACGCCTCGATCTAACCTGTGCAGGTTTCAATCGAAGGTCTGGCTCGACATGCAGTATCGCTGCATATCCAGCAAGCCGGAAGTTCAAAACTTCGTATTGACGACTTGCCGATAAACTTTTGCTGCGAGTGTGTTGTAATTTCTAGTACAGCAAAAGGCGGGAGTTACTCCCCTTCGTGCAATCATTAAACCCCAAGAATCAAAAACCTTAGCAAGCCAAGGGTTTTTGGCGGCGCCATCATCCGGCGTCAATTTGTTTTTTTGCGAACCCATGCCCGGCATCCACATCACTGACATCGAAGCGGCCATCAATTACTGGCGTGAGCGCACCCCTTCGCCGGATGGCGTCACACTGGCGCCGGAATTGCGCGCGCTGGCCGAGGTCTACGCCTTGTTGGTTTTTTACCATGAGGAAGAAGCTGACGAGGCCAGCTTTCCGGCCAAGGCCCTGTCTGCCTGGCGGGTCTGGTACGACACCACGGCAGACACGCCTTGCATTGCGATTTGTTCGACCAGCCAGGGTGACGCTCTGTGCAAAGGCTGCGGCCGCAGTTTTGACGAGGTCCAGCACTGGCCTGCCATGACGCCGGGTGAAAAGCGCGCCAGTTGGCGACGCATCACTATCGAAGGCAACTCTTGGCGCTTTGGCCGATATGCAGACCGGGCCCTGGAGAAAAAACCCGTGGGGGCAAGCCCGGCTATCGGCTCCGCTTGAGCTTGCGTTCGTGCCTGCACCCGGCCTGCTACCCTGAGCTTGTATGACCCCTTTCGAGCCGAAGGGCAGTTAGACGCGCCGTGCCAGCGCTTCGGCCAAGCCAACGTAGCTGCCAGGGGTCATGGCCAGCAGACGCTGCTTTTCGGCGGCCGGTATGTCCAGCGACGCAATCAAGCCGTGCAAGGCTTCGGCGGTGACGGTTTTTCCGCGGGTGACTTCTTTGAGTTTTTCGTAAGCCCCTTGCACCCCGTAGCGGCGCATGACGGTTTGAATCGGCTCAGCCAGTACTTCCCAGGAGGCGTTGAGATCGTCTCTGAGTGCTTCGCGGTTGAGCTCTAACTTGTCCAGCCCGACACCGAGGGAGTGGTAGGCCAACACGGCGTAACCCAAGGCCACACCCATGTTGCGCAGCACGGTCGAGTCGGTAAGGTCGCGCTGCCAGCGACTGATGGGCAGTTTTTCGCTCAAGTGGCGCAGCAATGCGTTGGCCAGGCCGAGGTTGCCTTCGGCATTTTCAAAGTCTATCGGATTGACCTTGTGCGGCATGGTGGAGGAGCCGATCTCACCGTCTTTGAGGCGCTGCTTGAAATAGCCAACGCTAACGTAGCCCCAGATGTCGCGGGCAAAATCGATCAGGATGGTGTTGCAACGAGCCACTGCGTCAAACAGTTCGGCCATGTAGTCATGCGGCTCTATCTGAATGCTGAAAGGCTGAAAATTCAGACCTAAGCCCCAGGCGCCGGCGTGGCCATGGGTATCAGGCTCCGGGCTTTCAACCACGCGGCGGCTGAAGCCTTCCCAGTCAAAGTCCGGCCAGGCTGACAGGTGTGCGTTGTAGTTGCCCACCGCGCCGTTCATTTTGGCCATGATTTTGACTGCAGCGATTTTTTCGCGCGCTTGCACCAGGCGCACCACCACGTTGGCAATTTCTTTGCCGACGGTGGTCGGACTGGCGGTCTGGCCGTGCGTGCGGCTGAGCATGGGCTGGTCGGCGAACTGGTGCGCCATGGAGCGCAGCTGTGAGATCAGCTTGTCAATGGCCGGCAGCAGCACTTGTTCGCGGCTGCTTTTAAGTTGCAGGGCATGGCTGGTGTTGTTAATGTCTTCACTGGTACAGGCAAAGTGGACAAACTCTGCAGCCGCCAGCAGCTCCGTTCGGGCCTCGAATTTGGACTTGATCCAATACTCGACAGCCTTGACGTCATGGTTGGTGACTTTTTCAATGGCCTTGATGGCCAGCGCGTCAGTTTCAGAAAAATTCGTTACCAGCGAGATCAGATAAGAACGTGCGCCTGTGCTCAGTGGCTTGAATTCGGCAAAGCCGGCGTCAGACAGGGCAACAAACCAGGCCACTTCGACCTGCACCCGCCTGTGCATGTAACCTTGCTCTGACATGAGCGGGCGCAGGGTGTCAAGCCGGGCGGCGTAGCGACCGTCCAACGGCGACAGGGCATTGATGGTGAAAAAGCTCATGGTGCAATTGTAGGTTGACGCTTGTGGCTGCCCTAGGCTGAGCAGATCCAGCTTAATCGATAGAATGAGTAAAACTCCCACCAAGCCAAATCTTCAAAACAATCTATGAAACTTATCGGATCGATCACCAGCCCCTACGTGCGCAAAGTACGCATCGTCATGCTGGAGAAAAAGCTGGACTACCATTTTGTGCTCGAGGATGTCTGGGCGGCTGATACGACCATGCCTGACGCCAACCCCCTGGGCAAGGTTCCGTGTCTGGTCATGGAGGGTGGCGAAGCGGTATTTGATTCACGCGTCATCGTGGAGTACCTGGACACCCTGTCGCCGGTGGGCAAGCTGATTCCGGCGCAAGGTCGCGAGCGTGCTGAGGTCAAGACCTGGGAGGCCTTGGCTGATGGTGTGCTGGATGCCGCCATCCTGGCGCGCCTCGAGGCCAGCTGGGCCGGCCGCGGCGAGGGACAGCGAAGCCAAGCCTGGATAGACCGTCAGAACGGGAAAATTCACACATCACTCAAAGCCATGAGTGCCGGCCTGGGCGACAAGCCTTTTTGCAGTGGCGTCCATTTCAGCTTGTCTGACGTGGCCGTAGGATGCGCGCTGTCCTACCTAGATTTTCGGTTTGCACAGATTGACTGGCGTTCAAAGCACCCCAACCTGGGGCGCCTGCAAGAAAAGTTGACTCAGCGCAGCAGCTTCATCGAGACCCAACCGAGCTGATTCTCAAAGCCACTTTGTTCGCCAGAACTCAGGTGTTGGCCCTGCGCTTGAGCCAGCGCATCAGGCTGCCAACGGCGGGCAGCTTTTCATAAAGTTCCTCGGCCGTGTCCCAGTAGTCCCGATGATGTGCGATCAGTCCCTCGGGGCTGAGTTCCAGGTGCGAGCCGCCGCGCACGGTCTGCCAGACATCGGGGCTAAACCGTTTGAAGCGGAACACAAAATCCCAGGTTAAAAAGCACTGGGTGCCGTCCACCAGCTGCCCTGTCACTACAAAATGAGGCTTGTCGAGCGCCACAAACATGTGGCTGAAAATGCCTTGCACCCCGGCCAGGCCGCGTACTTCGTTGAAAGGGTCTTTGAAGTAGGCTTGAGCTGTGTAGAAATCGCCCATCCGGGCGACATCAGCGGGCTGCAGCGCTTCAAAAAAATCGGCAATTCGGGCCACCGCCTGGCGCTCTGGCGAAACATCTGCTGGCAAGGAACTGTGCGAAGGGGTGGCGAAATGGCTACTCATGGTTTTTGACTTTGTCTGGCAGTTGTGGCGTGCGGGTTTTTGACAAAGCGGCGTATCAGTGCATAAAAAGCTGTGTAGGGTAGCCAGCGCAAGAATTTCACCCAAAGCGTAAAACGCTTGGGGAAATGTATTTCAAACTCCCCTTTGCGCCAGCCAGCAAGTATCTCAGCTGCCGCCTGGCTGGAGTTGATCAAGGCGGGCATCTTGAAATCGTTTTGTTCAGTCAGCGGTGTTTCCACAAAGCCAGGATTGACCAGGCTCACGCCGATGCCGCTGGGCAGCAAGTCCATGTAAAGCGTTTCAGCCAGGTTGATCAACGCAGCTTTGGTCGGCCCGTAAGCCAGACTTTTGGGCAAGCCGCGGTAGCCTGCCACACTGCCAACGAGGCAGATGTGACCGGCCCGGTGTTTCAGCAACTGCGGCAACACAGCGTCCAGCATGTAAAGCGCGCCCAGGTAGTTGACCTCCTGGTGCCTGAGCATCTGCCGCAGGTCAAAGTGATCCGCGCGCTGAGCTTTGTAATGGCCCGCGCAGTACATCACCAGATCCAGGTTGCCGGCCTGCTGCACCTTGTGCGCGGCGGCACTGACAGCTGCCGGGTCTGTAACATCCAGGGGCAGCGCAACAGCGCCCGGGTGCGTCTGGACAAATTGCGCTAATGCCGCTTCATTGCGTGCCGACACATAAACCCGTGCGCCCGCCGCATGCAAGGCGTGCGCCGTCGCTTCGCCAATGCCGCTGGAGGCGCCAATCAGCCAGGCAACTTTGCCTTGCCATTGAGACAGTGGGGTGTTCAGACTCATGGCGTGGGAGTCAGCGTTTGACGAAGGACAAGGTCACCTCGCCGAGTTGAAAGCCGAACTTGCTCATGACGGCTCTGTTGATCATCACCTTGTCGTTCATCAGGTACATCCAGTCGTCAAATTGCACTTCAAAGACCCTGCCATCAACCGGCAGTTGCAGTGTGTAGCCCCAACGAAATGCATTGCCCTTTTCTTCGCCAGAGGCCTGACCCACTACGTCTGCGGCTGTACCACTGTAGCGGCCGTCCGGCTGGCGTGTGAGCGTCCAGATGCGGCGCTGACGGCTGCCGTCTGAATAGCTGAACTCTTCGTCAAGCACGCCGACTTCTTGGCCAGGCGGGCCTTGCCAGCTGCATGTCATGACCACGGTAAAGCGTTTAACGACACGGCCTGAGCGATCTGTGAAAAGGCCGTAAGCGTCAATGGTGCCGTTGAAGTACTGGCGCAGGTCCAGCACTGGCTTTTCAGCTGCATAGTCAGCCACCTGCGGTCCGGCGCAAGCGCTCAGGCCGAGCACGGCGGCCAGCACCAAGGAGCTAAAAAACCATCGTTTTTTCAGAGTTTTCACGTGCTACTTTCTTTTTGAGCGGGTCGTATAAGCAAAACATACAAGCAAACTGCAGCCAGCATTTTGAGCAGACAAGGCAGCAAACAATAAGCAATCGCCAGGGCGTTGAGCGCGCCGGCATCACGCACGCCCGGAGCGTAGCCAAACAGGCTCAACAAAGGCAGTGCCAGCCCGGCGGCCAGCGCCAGATTGAGCTTGGTGGCAAAATTCCACCAGCCAAAGTAGCCACCGGCCGCCAGCGCAGGATGGCGGGCCTGGCCGGTATGTACCACGCCGGCCAGCATCGCACCGGGCAGCGCCAGGTCAGCGCCCAGTGCCGCACCCGACAAGGCGCAGACCAGCGCAAAGGCCACCACATCACCAGCACCCAGTTGACTGGCCCAGATGAACACTGCGATGGACAGCGCCATGCCGGCCAGCCAGCTGCGCGCCAGACCGAGGCGTTTGACAACGCTGAGCCAGAGTGGGATGGCCAGCGCAGCACATAAAAAATAGCTGCCCAGAAACAGCGGCTCTAAAGCCGGCGGCGCTTGCAGCAGGTCTTGAATGAAAAACAGCACCAGTGTGGCCGGCACGGCGCTGGCAATGCCATTGAATATGAACACAGTCATCAGTCGGCGAAACGGGGCTTGCTGCCATGGCAGCCAAACCGAGCTTGCAGCAGGCGCCGGGCTGCGGCCAGCGGCTGTGTGCGCCAATACCTTCCCATTTGCCGGCCCTGGCGCGGGTCGAACGGCGCGTTGCCAGCCCAGCCAGGCCAATGCCAGCGCAGCGCAAAACACGGCCGCAGTCAAAGGCAAACCCATCAGCACCGGCAGCACCGAGGCGGTGACCACACCCAGCAGCCCCAGCCCTTCACGCCAAGCGACGATGCGGCTTCGCTGCGTTTCGCTGCCACCCAGCAAAGCGCCCCAAGCCTGGTGCGCCACCGTCAGAGCGCTGTAGCCGGCATAGGTGATCATCAGCGTGAGGCTGGCCCAGGCAAGCAGTGCAGTCGGCGACAGTGCGGGCGGAAAAAAAAGCAATACAAAGCCAAGGGCCAACACCACAGCGGCGATCGCACCAAAAGCCAAAACAGCGCTGGCTGATCTCGTGAACAGCCGGTCGACCAACTTGCCGAGCGCGGGGTCGATGAAGGCGTCAAAGAGCCGCGCACCGAGGAGCACCGCTCCCAGCGTGGCCAGAGGTACGCCAAAAGTGCGGGCGTAATGGTTGGGCAAAATCACATAAAGCGGCAAGGCTGCAAAGGCCAGTGGGAAACCCATCAAGCCATAGGCCAGGCCGTTGCGCGTACCGAAAGCGCTTGTCTGCATTGCTGCCGCCTGAATGGACTGGTTATCTTCAAGGCTCATGCGCAGCGCTCCCCAGCAAAGCCAAGCGCATGGCCGGCTCGGACGTCTGGGGCGACAGCCAGATGCCAAAAAACAAGCGCGCAAATTCGGCGTTAGCAATCTCGCCAACGTGCTGGCCGTTGAGCCAAAAGCTGGCGCTGATACCCGGACGGTACAGGCACAAGACACGATCGCCAGCCTTCACTTGAGGAAACACCCGCAGCATCTCGGCCGTCCATTGCTGAGCCTGCGCCGCCGACACGCTGGCACTGCGGCGCATTTCCTTGAGGGAGCGCTCAACGATGTCGGCCGCCGTGAAGCCCCGCAAATAGGCCAGCTCCAGCGCCATCGGCTGGCTGGCAAAGTTACGTGGGTTCAAACCGGGCGGGCTCCACAGGCGAGCATCGTAAATTTTGAAACCCCAGACGCTCAATCGGGCCTGGCCGACCAGTCTGGCGAGCGGCAGCACATCCTCGAGTTCAGCCGGGGTCGCCTTGTCGGCTTGGCGGGCCGAGGCCTGAGGCAACAAACTGGCCTGACTCGGGGCGTGCCAGCCCATCTGTAGCCACATTGCACAGAGCATTGCCATCAGCCAGCGGCGCTCTCCCATGGTCAGGCGGTCTGCACCGGCTTGCGCAAGGTGAATTGCACAACGTCAGTGTTGGCTTCGGCAAAAGCTGCTTCGCAGTAAGCGAGATAAAACTCCCAGATGCGCATGAAGCGAGTGTCAAAGCCGAGCTTGAG
>CAXNEG010000076.1:0-7688 GCA_964201305.1 Polaromonas sp. | reverse complement strand
GTCAACCACCTGGGCACAGACTACCTCAGTGTGTATGTGCCCACCACGCCGAATCCGACCGGCGGCTACTTTGTCATGTTCAAGGCCAGCGACTGCATTGAGCTTCAGATGAGCGTTGATGAAGCACTGACCTATGTGATTTCCATGGGTGTGGTCTCTCCTGGCAGTACTCCCCCTAAAAAACTGTCCTGATTTTTTGCGGGTCGCTCCATCGCCCGTTTCGCCTGAATTGTTAACCGAGAAGTAAACCCGTATGTCCATCGCCTCCCAAATGCGTTCCCACTATTGCGGTCTGGTGACCGACGCCCTGATGGGTCAGACCGTCAGCTTGTGCGGCTGGGTCAATCGCCGGCGTGACCACGGCGGCGTGATCTTTATCGACCTGCGCGATCGCGAAGGCTATGTGCAAGTGGTTTGTGACCCGGACCGCGCTGACATGTTCAAGACCGCCGAAGGTGTGCGCAATGAATTTTGCGTGCAGATCAAGGGCTTGGTGCGCGCCCGCCCTGAGGGCACTGTCAACGACAACCTCAAAAGCGGCAAGATTGAAGTGCTGTGCCACGAACTCACCGTGCTCAACCCCAGCGTGACGCCGCCCTTCCAGCTGGAGGACGACAACCTGTCGGAAACCACGCGCCTGACGCACCGGGTGCTTGACCTGCGCCGCCCCTACATGCAAAACAACCTGATGCTGCGTTACCGCGTCGCCATGGAAACGCGCAAGTTCCTCGACACCAATGGCTTCATCGACATCGAAACACCGATGCTCACCAAGAGTACGCCCGAAGGCGCGCGTGATTATTTGGTGCCCAGCCGCGTCAACGAAGGCCAGTTCTTTGCGCTGCCGCAAAGCCCGCAGCTGTTCAAGCAGTTGCTGATGGTCGCCGGCTTTGACCGCTACTACCAGATCACCAAGTGCTTTCGCGACGAAGATCTGCGTGCCGACCGCCAGCCCGAATTCACGCAGATTGATATTGAAACCTCCTTCATGGGTGAGCAGGACATACGCGACATGTTCCAGGGCATGATCAGCAACATCTTCAAGAGCGTGCTGGCGACTGACCTGGGCGAATTCCCGGTCATGGCTTATCACGATGCGATGTACCGCTTTGGCTCGGACAAGCCCGACCTGCGCGTGAACCTCGAACTCACCGAGCTCACCGACGTCATGGCCGTTGTGGACTTCAAGGTCTTCAGCACCCCGGCCACCACACCGGGCGGGCGCGTGGTCGGTCTGCGCGTGCCGGGCGGCTCGGAGATGAGCCGTGGCGAGATCGACGGCTACACCGAGTTCGTCAAGATTTACGGCGCCAAGGGTCTGGCCTGGGTCAAGGTCAACGACGTCAGCAAGGGCCGCGACGGTCTGCAAAGCCCGATCGTCAAGAACCTGCATGACGCGGCAATCGCTGAAATCCTGAAGCGCTGCGGCGCGCAAAACGGTGACATTATTTTCTTTGGCGCTGACAAAGCCAAGGTCGTCAATGACAGCATTGGTGCGCTGCGCCTGAAGGTCGGCCACAGCGAGTTCGGCAAGAAAACCGGTCTCTTCACCAAGGGCTGGAAGCCGCTGTGGGTGGTGGATTTCCCGATGTTCGAGCACGATGAAGAAAACAACCGCTGGAGCGCCGTGCACCATCCTTTCACTGCGCCTAAAGACGGCCACGAAGACTGGATGGACACCGACCCGGGCCGCTGCATCGCCAAGGCTTACGACATGGTGCTCAACGGCTGGGAACTTGGTGGCGGCTCGGTACGGATTCACCGCGCAGATGTGCAAAGCAAGGTCTTCACCGCGCTCAAGATCGGACCCGAGGAAGCCCAGGAGAAGTTCGGTTTTCTGCTCGATGCGCTGCAGTACGGCGCGCCACCACACGGTGGTCTGGCCTTTGGCCTGGACCGTATCGTCACCATGATGACGGGCGCCGAGTCGATCCGCGACGTGATCGCCTTCCCCAAAACCCAGCGCGCCCAGTGTTTGCTCACGCACGCACCGAGCCCGGTCGATGAAAAGCAGTTGCGCGAGCTGCATATCCGCCTGCGCAACCCGCTGCCTGCCTGAACGGCTGTATTCGGCGCCAGCGCAGCCACAGCCGGTATGAAAGCTGCCAAGCTGCCGATCTCGGTGCTGGTGGTGATCTACACGCCGGCGAGTGAAGTGCTGCTGATCCGGCGGGCCGACCATGCGGAGTTCTGGCAAAGCGTCACGGGTTCTATGGACCCTCAAGACGCCAGCTTGCGCGACACCGCTGCGCGCGAGGTGCAGGAAGAAACCGGCCTGAGCGTTCAGCCTGCCGACCTGCAGGAATGGGGCATTGCCAATGTCTATGAAATTTACCCTGCCTGGCGCCACCGTTACGCACCTGGTGTGACGCACAACACGGAGCATGTGTTCGGCTTGTGCGTGCCGAGCGCGCAGCCTGTCCGGTTGAGCCCGCTGGAGCACACCGCCTGGCAATGGCTGGCGTGGCGGGCTGCTGCTGATCTTTGCTATTCAGCTTCAAACGCCGAAGCCATCTTGCACTTGCCTGAGTTTGTAAGCCTGCGCTTCTGAAAGTTAGGCTGCTGTGCCGGCTGGCTTGGCGAAGCCTGGAATTTGTGTCACCCTCTGCACATGCCCGCTTCCGCTGTATTGATCCAATCGCGCCCGCCCATGCTGCTGCAAGGCGGTGCAGATTACTTTCCCGCACTGATCGCGGCGATGGACAGTGCCGAGTATTGGATTCAGCTGGAAACTTATATTTTTGATTTCCATGGCGCAGGCGCACAAGTAGCGCAAGCCTTGATCCGGGCAGCCCGCCGGGGTGTGACGGTGCAAGTGCTGGTAGACGGCGTCGGCACCGCCGCGCTGCAGCCCGAGTGGCAGGCGCAGTTCACAGCAGCCGGCCTGCATTGGCAGGTCCATTCGCCTTTGACGAGCACCTGGCCTGGCTTGAGCTTGCTGTGGCCTGAACAATGGCGCCGCTTGCACCGTAAATTGTGCGTCGTGGACCGACGTCAGGTTTTTTGTGGCGGCATCAATGTTCTGGATGATTTTTACGATCCGCACTACGGTCAATTGAGCGCACCCCGGTTGGATTTTGCAGTCTCACTTGAAGGCCCGGTGGCTGAAGCTGCTTCGGAAGCTGTGGCCCTGCTCTGGTGGCGTGTGCAAGCCGGCTACAGTGCGCGTCACCATCATTTGGCTCAGGCTTGGGAGGCTTTCAAAGCTGCCGGTTATGGCGGGCGTGTCAGCGCAGCGCATCTGGCACGCAGCCGTGCGGCGGCCATGGTGGGGCGGCCGCAGCAGGCCGGCCGCAGCCAAAGTCTGCCTTTAGCGCGCGCCGGTCTGTTGTTGCGCGACAACTTACGCTATCGCAACACCATAGAGCGGGCTTATCGCAAAGCCATCGGGCAGGCGCGTCATGACATCGTGATCGCCAACGCCTACTTTTTGCCGGGCGGGCGCCTGCGCCGCGCGCTCATCAAAGCGGCACGGCGCGGCGTCAAAGTCACCCTGTTGTTGCAAGGCAAGTACGAGTACTTCATGCAATACCATGCGGCACGACCGGTCTACGGCGCCTTGTTGGAGGCCGGCGTTGAAATCCATGAATACGCGGCAGGTTTCCTGCACGCCAAAGTGGCGGTGGTCGACGGGCGCTGGGCCACTGTGGGCTCTTCCAATCTGGACCCCTTGAGTCTTTTGCTCGCCCGGGAAGCGAACATGGTGATGGATGACCACAGCTTTGCGCAAGCGCTGCGCGAGCGCTTAGAGGGCGCCATTCAGGGCGGCAGGCGTCTGCAAAGTGAGATGTACAGCCGGCGTCCGTGGTTTGAGCGTTTGCTGGATCTGGCCGCTTATGCTTTGATGCGCTTGGCGCTGCTGGTGACTCGTCAACGCTACTGAGCAAGAGAGTTGACAGGCTGGTAACATCAGTCATGGTCATGAAATCTAGCCTCACTGCAACCAGCGCTGCCCCTGCTTTAGACGATGAAGGAACCCCTGTTTCGGTCAAGATCCGGGAGCGCCTGGTGCAGTCACGCAAGCGCTTTCATGCCAACGACAATATTGCTGCCTTCATCGAGCCTGGCGAGCTGGAAAAGCTGCTCGACGAAGTCGAGCTCAAGATGCAAGGGGTACTCGACAGCTTGGTGATCGACACCGAACAAGACCACAACACCAACAACACGGCACGCCGGGTTGCCAAGATGTACCTCAATGAGGTTTTCAAGGGCCGTTATGTCGAGGCGCCGTCCATCACTGAGTTCCCCAATGCGGAGCACCTCAATGAGTTGATGATCGTGGGTCCGATCACGGTGCGCAGCGCCTGTTCGCATCATTTTTGTCCGGTCATCGGCCAGGTCTGGATTGGCGTCATGCCCAACGAGCACACCAACGTGATCGGTCTTTCCAAATACGCGCGACTGGCCGAGTGGATCATGGGTCGCCCGCAGATCCAGGAAGAAGCAGTGGTGCAACTGGCTGATTTGATTCAATCCAAGACGCAACCCGACGGGCTGGCCATTGTGATGGAAGCCTCCCATTACTGCATGGGCTGGCGCGGCGTCAAAGACCTCGACAGCAAGATGATCAATTCGGTCATGCGCGGCGTATTTTTGAAAGACCCGAACTTGCGCCGTGAATTTCTAGCACTCATTCCCAAAAAAATCTAAGGACCAAGTTGCCAACAAGTGTCGAAGCAGCTGCGCTTCGACCTACCCGCTCAGACAGCGCTTTGTACCTTTTATCTTCCAAGGATTTTCATCATGTTGGTCAGACTTCTTTATGCCAGTCGCGCTGTTGAGCCGCACAACACACAAGCCACAGACGCCATACTGGCGCAGTCGCGAACCCATAACCCGGCCTCTGGCATCACCGGTATTCTTTGTTACGGCGGCGGTATTTTTCTGCAAGCCCTTGAAGGCGGGCGCAGCGCCGTCAACGACCTGTATGGTCACATACAGCGTGACCCGCGGCATAAGGATGTTGTTTTGCTGAGCTACGAGGAAATCAGCGAACGTAATTTCGGCAGCTGGACCATGGGCCTGGTCAATATCGCCAAACTCAACACTTCCATCTTGCTCAAATACTCTGAGCGCCCTGAATTCGACCCCTATGCGGTCGCTGGTAACGTCTCCATGGCTCTGCTACAGGAGTTGATGGCGACAGCTTCCATCGTCGGGCGTTCGTGACGCTTTGGACACCCTGATCGCCGGCTGCGATTTCTCCAGCAGCCCCAGCAGCCGCAAAGCCATTGTTGTGGCCACCGGCACCTTACAGCAAACACGGGTGCAACTGGCGCGGCTCGAGATCATAGAGTCATTGGATGATTTTTCCGCCTGGCTGCGCCAGGACCGTGCCTGGATCTGCGCTTTTGACTTTCCCTTCGGTCTGCCACGCGAGCTGGTGCACACGCTGGGCTGGCCGCTAGAGTGGCACGCCTGCATGGCGCACTACGCCAGTTTGAGCCGGGCGCAGATCCGCGACACCTTCGCTGCGTTTTGCAATGCCCGCCCGGCCGGCCGGAAATTTGCCCACCGCGTGACCGATGTGCCGGCCGGCTCCAGCAGCTCGATGAAATGGGTCAACCCACCGGTCGCTTACATGATGCACGCCGGCGTGCCCAGGCTGATCAATGCCGGTGTGTCCTTGCCGGGCCTGGGCCATTCATCGGCTGACCCGTACCGCATCGCCCTGGAAGGCTACCCCGGTCTGTTGGCCCGTGAGTTGCTGGGCCCGTCGCCGCGCAGCTATAAAAACGATGCCAAGGCGCTGCAAACGCCCGAGCGACTGATCGCACGCAAAGACATGCTGACCGCGCTCGAACATGGCCAGACGCGGCTGGGTCTGCGGCTCAAACTCACTCACGCGCAGCGTGAGCGCTTGATTGATGACGCCACGGGCGACTCGTTGGACGCCGTGCTGTGCCTGGTGCAGGCAGCCTGGGCCCAGCAGCAGCATGCCACAGGGCATTCACGCTATGGTTTGCCGGCGGAAGTTGATCCGCTTGAGGGCTGGATCATCACCGCCTGAGTTGCACAAAGCGCAAAATACATCTTGAACAACAAGGAATCAGGATGGCTTGGGGACAATGGTTGGCAATCGGCACGTTGCGCAGAGCCTTCCTCTTGCGGCAATTGACGGCGCTGAGTTGCATGCTCAAGAAGCCGGCCGCAGCGCCGGTGCCCAAGCTGCAGGCTATTGGCTTGTTGAGCGCCGGGCTGCTTCTTGTTCTTGTGAATGGCGCAGTGTTGGCGGCTGATATGAGTCTGCCGGGGCAGGCGCTGTCGGCCTGGACCGGCGTGGTGACCCACGTGGTGGATGGCGATACGGTGCATGTCCGGCCCATGGCTGGTGGTGCCCCGCGCAGCCTGCGCCTATTGGGCATGGATGCCCCTGAAATTTGTCAGCAAGGCGGCGTGGCGGCGCGCGACGCCTTGAATGAGCGTGTTTTTCAACGGCAAGTTCAGGTGCAGGTACAAGGCACCGATGACTATGGCCGCGATCTCGTCAGGCTTTATCTGACCAGTGAAGATGTGGGGCAGTGGATGGTTCAACGTGGTCACGCCTGGTCTTACAGATTCAGGCAGGACGCAGGTCCTTATGCCGAATCAGAGCGGCGTGCCCAGATTTTGCGGCGTGGCATTTTTGCCGGCTTGCCACCCGAAAACCCCAGGGACTTCAGGCGTCGCCACGGCCCTTGCACGCGTTAGCGCCGCAAATTTCCTAAGCCCGGATAAGCTGTCAGTGGGTACCGGACCGAGTGCCACAGACTTTGCAGCCGGGTGCGCGCCGGGTGCCTATTTCGCTCCAGCGCATGTGCAGCGCGTCCAGCATCAACAGGCGGCCGGCCAATGACTCGCCGGCACCGCAGAGCAACTTGAGCGCCTCTGCTGCCTGCATGCTGCCAATGATTCCCACCAGCGGTGCAAACACGCCCATGGTGGCGCACTGCGTTTCCTCGGGAGCCTCCTCTTCAGGAAACAGGCAGGCATAGCAAGGGGCCAGGGGCTGGCGCGTATCAAAAACCGACACCTGTCCATCCATGCGCAGTGCCGCACCCGAGACCAGCGGCTTGCCATGTTGTACACAGGCCTTGTTGATGGCGTGACGGGTTTGAAAATTGTCGGTGCAGTCGAGCACCACGTCGGCCGCCTGCACCCAGGCGTGCAGCGCTTGGCCTTCAGCTCTGGCGGTCACGGCAGTCACAGCAACGTCCGGGTTGATCTGGCCAATCGCCGTGGCGATCGAGTCGGCCTTGAAGTTGCCCACGCGCGCCAGGGTATGGGCAATTTGCCGCTGCAAATTGGTGGCATCAACGCGGTCATGGTCTACCACCGTGATACGGCCGACACCGGCGCTGCCCAGGTACAAAGCAGCCGGAGAGCCCAGGCCACCGGCTCCGATGACCAAGGCATTGGCGGCCAGCAGGCGTTCCTGGCCTTCGACTCCGATTTCTTCAAGCAGGATATGCCGCGAATAACGCAGCAACTGGGAATCGTTCATGGCAGGCACAAGGCTGCAGGCTTGGCCGGTGTTGGCGCTCAGTCTTCTTTTTTCTCGGACTTGCGCTCGACCATCGTCTTGCTGGCCACGACAGGGCGACCCTTGAGATGGTTGAGCGCTTGCATCAGCGGAAAGTCCTTGTCGCTGCCGAACTCGGGCGGACGGCGTTGCTCAGGGGATTTGCGCGACTCTTCTTCAAGTCGCT
>CAXNEG010000075.1:0-7794 GCA_964201305.1 Polaromonas sp. | reverse complement strand
AAAACTTGCATAGCTTTATGCCGCCAAGGCGTAAAAAAACCCGCCGGGGCGGGTTTGGGGCTGCGGGCCGCTGAGCGGCCCGGATGCCGTGATCAGGCCATGACAACGGCGATGAAGGCGAGCATGAAAATCAGCACACCGCCGGCCAGAGGCAAAACAAGCGGCATCATCGGCACGATGGCTTCGATAGCGTCCACTTCTTCAGCGGGGGCGGCGTGGTCGGTGGATGCGGAATGGGGATGGGGGTTGGACATTTGAATTCCTGTGAACTGGTGTGACTAAGCAAGATTTTACCCGCACGCCAGCCCGCTTCCGCCAGGGTTGAAAATACAGGCTTTGCAGGGACGGGGTGCGGGTATGACATGTCGGCTTATTTCTGTGCAGACCGGCCAGGCCAGACGCATCCAGGTCGGCGCCCGCAGCATGCTCTCGGCCATGGGCAAGCGCGGCGTGGACGGTCCGGTGCCGGTGATGCTGCTGGGCCTGCTGGGCGACGAGCAGGCCGACTTGTCGATTCACGGCGGCCTGGAAAAAGCTGTCTACGCCTACCCGTCCGAGCATTACGCCTTTTGGCGGGAGGCGCGGCGCCAGGCCGGCGTCAGTGGCATTGACGACAGCCTGCCGCACGGCAGCCTGGGCGAAAACCTCACGATTGAAGGCCTGCTGGAGTCGCAGGTCTGGGCTGGCGATGTGCTGCGCTTTGCCCATTGCGAGTTGCAGGTGCGGATTCCGCGCGAACCCTGCGGCAAGCTCAATGCGGCGCTGGGTTTCAACGGCGCCGTGCGGGCCATGGCGCAAAGCGGCTTGTGCGGTTTTTACCTGTCGGTGCTGACGCCGGGCACGCTCTGTGCCGGCGAATCTTTCGAGTTGCTGTCGGGCCGGCGCAGCGAGAGCATCTCCCGGCTGTTTCAGGCCAAGGTGTTCAAGCACCTGCGCGGCACTTGAGGCGCGCGCCATTGCCCGTTCGCCTGCGCCCTGAAAGCCCGGCGCGAAGTTCGTTTTTTGATGTCTCCTTGGTGGTGCCCGGATACCCCCTTCGACAAGCGCAGGGCGAACGGGGATTTAAACCGGGACGCAAAGGGAGCACGCGGGTCGCGCAGGGGATTCACTGGCCTGTTATTTCTTATTCCGTTGTTTCCTCAACCCATTATTTCCTTATCCCGTTATTTCCTTATCCCGTTATTTCCTTATCCCGTTCGCCCTGAGCTTGTCGAAGGGCTACCCCTATCCCGTTTCCCACGAGAGCCCTGAGCGCAGCAAGCCTGATCACACCCTCAGCGCGTGCCGCGTACCGTCATCTCGGCCGACAGGCCCTGCCAGGGCACATCAAAACGGCCCGTGGCTTTCGCAGTGGCCTGACCGATGCGCAGCAGCGCCTGCCGTGTGCCGGCCAGAACGCTGTCGATCACCGGCACATTCACTGCATGGGCGACGGCCGCTGCCATGCCGGCCAGGCCCGCGCCGCCCAGAATCACCGCGTCAGCGCCATCGATCTCAACGGCGCGCCGGCAGGCCTCAGCCAGTAGCGCCACCGCCGCAGCCGGGTCTTGCGCCAGTTGCGCGCCGGTAGGTGCCACCGTGTGCACGTCGGTCAGCGCGGCGCTGTGACCCAGCGAATGCGCCAGCCGCAGCAAGATGGGTTTCCAGCGCTCGCCGCCGGTGACCACCGCAAAGCGGCCGCAGGCGGCGGCCTCAATGAAGGCGGCTTCGGCCAGGCCGGTGACCGGCGCTGCGCTGCTGTCCTGCAAAGCCAGCAGGCCGGGGTCGCCAAAGCAGCCGATCAGCACCGCGTCGGGTGCGGGCACGTCTTCGGCCAGGGCCGTGGCCCAGGCGTCCAGCACGGCGTGGCCGGCCACCGCGTAGCTGGCCTCGCAGGCAATGTAAGGCGCGCCAAAGCGGGCGGTGCAGGTGCGCACGCGCACTTGCGGTCCGGCAGCGGCCTGGGCGTGGCGCTGCAAAAGGGCGCTGACGCTGTCCGAGGTATTGGGGTTGATGACAAGAAGCTGGTGCATGGCGCAAGCTTAAGCGCTGCGCAGGCCGAACAGGCTGATCAGGTCAGGCGCCGCACGCGCAGCGTTGCAGAACTCGAGTTGCGACTCAAGCTGCACCAGGTGCTCGCGCATCAGGCGCGCCGCTTCACGGTTGTCGCGCAGGCGCATGGCGGCCAGCAGCGTGCGGTGCGCGTGGCAGCCGCAGGCTGCGGCAGGCTGAAGGCCGTTGTGAGCGTGGATGTGTTGTTGCGGCAACGGCTGCGGGCGGCTGTAGGCCATGAGGATCAGCGAGGTACGCGAGACCAGTTCGCGCAGCACGCGACCCAGCGTCTGGTGCGCCGCCGCGCTGGCGATGTGCAAATGAAAATCACCCGACAGGCGGATCGCCCGCCGCAAGTCACCGCTGGCACGGGCGGCTTCTTCGTCGGCAATGCATTGCGCCAGCACGGCGATGTCGACGTCGCCGGCGCGCGCCATGAAGTGATCGATCAGCAGCGGCTCGATCAGGCGGCGCACCTCGAACACCTCGCGCGCTTCCTGCACGGTCGGTTGCGTCACCATGGCACCGCGGTTCGGTGTGAGCGTGAGCACCTGTTCATTGGCCAGGCGCACCAGCACCGGCCGAATGCGTGTGCGGGACACGCCAAAGGCGCTGGCCAGCCGGTCCTCGACCAGCTTGGTGCCGGGCGGCAGCCGGTGGTCCAGGATGGACGCGACCATGCGTTCGTAAATCTCGTTCTCGGTCAACGGCACCAGGGCCATCACGGCGCTCATGGCCCGCCGGCCTTGCGCTGGCGCCGGCTCAAGAAGCCAGACAGCGCCACCGCCAGGCCCATGACGAGGAAAGAGATCACCATGGTGACCGTGCCCAGCGCGTAGATCGACGGCGTGGTGACCGTGGTGGTCAGGCCCTGCAACTCCAGCGGCAGCGTGTTGACATCGCCAATGGCTTGCGAGGTGCGCGCAATCTCGTCCCAGCTTAGCGTGAAGCCAAACATGCCGATGCCCACCAGCGCCGGCGCAATCAGCGGTAGCACCACATGCGCAAAGCCTTGCCAGGGCGTGGCGCCCAGATCGGCGGCGGCTTCTTCGTAAGCCGGGTTGAAGCGGTTGAACACGGCGAACATGATCAAGAGCCCGAAGGGCAGCGTCCAGGTCAGGTGCGCGCCCATGGCGGAAGTGAACAGACCCAGCGCGGTGCCGTAATTGTCGAGCTGGTCTTGCCGGCCCAGCGCTTCAAGCGCCGCCTTGATGCCGCTGTCGAGCAGGCGAAACTCCAGCCCGATGCCCAGCGACACGATGATGGACGGCATGATCAGGCTGGCCACCACCACCAGAAACAGCGCCTGGCCACCGGCGAGTTTTTTGCGAAACGCCAGTCCCGCCAGCACCGAAAACACCACGGTGCAAACCATCACCGCCAGGCCCAGGCCGAAAGAGCGCTTGAGCGCTGCGCCAATGTCCACCACACCCAGGCCTTGAGCCAGCTTGTCAAACCAGTGCAGAGACAGGCCGCGCAGCGGAAAGGTCAGCCCGCCCTCAGGCCCCTGAAAGCTCAGCACCACGATGACCAGCATCGGCCCGTACATGAACAATACAAAGGCCGCAAAAAACAGGGCCAGCGGCCAGAAGCCGGCAGCGCGGGAGGCAGCGGGCCGGCTCATAGTTCTTTGCGGATATCGACCAGGCGGGTCAGCGCCCAGATGATCATCAGCACAATCGAGAGCAAGATGACCGCATTGGCCGCTGCCAGTGGAAACTGCAGGTAAGAGGTCTGCACCTGGATGATCTTGCCGATGGAGGCGATCTGCTGGCCGCCCATCACGCCGATGGTCACGAAGTCGCCCATGACGATGGTGATGACAAAGATAGACCCGATGACGATGCCGGTGCGCGACAACGGAATGATGACATTCCACAGCGTCTGCCAGGCACTGGCCCCGCTGTCACTGGCGGCCTCGATCAGGCTGCGGTCAATGCGCATCATGGCGTTGAAGATCGGCACGATCATGAACATGGTGTACAGGTGCACAAAGGCCAGCACCACCGAAAAATCTGAAAACAGCAGCCACTCTACAGGCGTCTGCACCAGGCCACTGCCCACCAGCGCCTGGTTGACCAGGCCATTGCGCCCCAGCAGCGGCACCCAGGAGATCATGCGGATCACGTTCGATGTCCAGAAGGGGATCGTGCACAGCACAAACAGCAGGGTCTGCACGCCACTCGAACGGACATGAAAAGCCAAAAAATAAGACACGGCAAAGCCCGTCACCAGCGTGATGAGCCAGACCAGAAAACTGAACTTGAAGGTCGAGAGGTAAGTCTTGAAAGTGACACACAAGTCACCCTCACTGGCACAACCTTCAAAAATGGAAATGTAATTTTTGAACGTGAAGCCAGGCAGCAACTCGTACTCATTGAAATCCCAAAAACTGACCATCACGATCAGCGCCAGCGGCACCAGAAAGAACAGCGCAAACACCAAACTCAAAGGCGCCGCCTGCCACAAAGCGGACAAGCTGCGCCCAGCGGCAGGCTTGGCCAAAGGTAAAGCAGCGCGAGAAACGTTCATGTAGGAGCCGTGATTCAGAGCAAGAGCAAAAGCAAAAGTAAGAGAGAAAGAAACGAAGAAAAAACCGTGGCAACAAAACCCCGCTTTGCAGCCCAATGACACCAAAGGACAAGCAAAGCGAAGTCCCCTTCAAGCAACCGCGCGAAACCGGCTCAGCCGGGCCGCAGCGGTTGCCCCCTGAGGGGGGAGGCGGCTACACGAAGTGAGCCGCAACGGGGGGGAGCCAATCAAGCAGCAACGAACTCATTCCACTTCTGGACCATGTAGTTGTTCTCATCCATCACCGCGTTCCAGCAAGCGATGCCGCCCATGCGGGCTTCGTAGCTGCCGCCATCGCGCACGCTGCCGGACTTGGCCAGCAGGTCGCCGTTCGGGCCTTTGATGTCCTGGGTGGCGGGCTTGCCTTCCATCCAGTAAGCCCATTCGTAGGCTTCCATCTTGGACTTGGCGGTGTCCAGCACGGCGCTGTAGTAACCCTGGCGGTTGAGGTAGGCACCGGCCCAGCCGTCGAGGAACCAGTTGATGAACTCGTAAGCACCGTCGAGCTTTTTGCCCGACAGCGTGGCTGGCAGACCGAAGCCGGCAGCCCAGGCGCGATAACCCTCTTTGAGCGGCTGGAAGGTGCAGGCGATGCCTTTGGTGCGCACGGCCGTCACAGCCGGGCTCCACATCGACTGGATCACCACTTCGCCCGAGGCCATCAGGTTGACGGACTCGTTGAAGTCCTTCCACAGGCTGCGGAACTGGCCTTGCTTCTTGGCTTCAATCAGGGTCTTGATGGTCAGGTCAATTTCCTTCTTGGTCATGTTGCCCTTGTCGGGGTACTTGTAGATGCCCATGGCTTCGACCACCATGGCCGCGTCCATGATGCCGATGGAGGGGATGTTCAAAATGGCGGCCTTGCCCTTGAACTCGGGGTTGAGCAGCTCGGCCCAGCTGTTGATCGGACGCTTGATCAGGTCAGGGCGGATGCCCAGCGTGTCGGCGTTGTACACCGTGGGAATCAGCGACATGAACTGCGTCGGGCTCTTGGCGAAGACCTTGGACTTTTCACCTTCCAGAAAGATCACTTTCTTCGGTGCGGTGCCCTGGTCGCCGACGGCCTTGCCGTTGACCATGCCGGTGGTGAACAGCGGCGTGATCTTGCTGGCGTTCTTGATGCGCTTGACGTCGATGCCCTTGAGGTTGCCGGTCGGCACAATTTTCTTGAGCGAGAAGTACTCGGTATCGATCAGGTCAAAGCTGTTGGGCGCAGTGACGGCGCGCTTGGTCACATCGTCGGTGGTCACCGCCACGTACTGGATCTTGATGCCGGTGTCTTTTTCAAACTTCTCGGCGATGGTCTTGTCCTGGTTCACTGCGGTGCCGAGATAGCGCAAAACGATTTTTTCTTGTGCATGGACAGCAGGAAACAGGCCCGTGGCCAGAATGCCGGCCGTGCCCTTGAGCAGGTTGCGGCGTTGCACGCCGGTGGGACTTTCGACAGCGGCGGTGGCCTTGGCGGCCAGAGCGGTAAGGGAATCAGACCTAAAACTCCTTGGGGTGGTGGGTGAAACAACGAGACAGGGGAAAAGGGCGAAAGTGGTGGCTCAGGGCGGCGACGACAGCGGGTGGGCCAGGGCCGCGTCCCAGGACAGCGTGACGGCCTGGCCGGGGGTGTAGGCTTGTTCGGCAAAACGGCTTTCGGACAGCATCACCGACAACTCTGCGCTGCTGTCCACGGGCAAGTGACTGGCGGGAAACTGCAGGCCCAGCAAGACAAAAGTGCCCTGGTACTGCACGTCGGTCACGATGGCCGGCATGCCAGCGGCGCCTGTGTCGGGGCTGATCTGCATGTGGTCGCTGCGCACCCCCACCTTGCCGCCGGGCGTGTCCAGCACGTTGTGGCCGCCCATAAAGCGGGCGACAAATTCGGTGGCTGGTCGGTTGAAGACCTCGCGTGGCGCGCCAACCTGCTCGATGCGGCCGCGGTTCATCACCACCATGGTGTCGGCCAGCGCCATCGCTTCTTCTTGCGAGTGCGTGACGTGGATGAAGGTCAGGCCCAGTTCTTTTTGCCAGCGCTTGAGTTCGGCGCGCATCTGGATGCGCAAAAAAGGGTCGAGCGCTGACAGCGGCTCGTCGAGCAGCAGCACGCGCGGTTCGGTGATGAGGGCGCGCGCCAGCGCCACGCGCTGTTGCTGCCCGCCCGACAACTCGCCCGGCAGGCGCCCTGCCAGGTGGCCCATGGCCACGCGCTCCAGCAGTTGTTGCGCACGGGTGTGGCGCTCGGCCTTGCCCAGACCCTTCATCTTGAGGCTGAAGGCGACGTTGTCGAGCGCGCTCAGGTGCGGAAACAGGGCAAAGCTCTGGAACATCATGGCGGTGCCGCGCGCGGCCGCTGGCAGGTGCGTGATGTTGCGGTTCTCGAGCAGGATGTCACCGCCCGTGGCCGTCTCGTGGCCGGCGATCATGCGCAGCGTAGTGCTCTTACCGCAACCCGACGGCCCGAGCAAGCAGCAATAACTTCCGCTGGCAATGCGCAAGTTGATGTTGTCCACCGCCGCGGGTCCGGCGCCGAACTGCTTGCTGAGCGCCACCACCTCGACGGCGGCGGCTTGAAGGCTCTGGATGACGGTCATGCCAGCTGATCAGCAAGCGCTGTGCCAGCTTTGTACGCAATTCGGCCACCACAATGTACGCAAAATGCGCCAGATTTGGGCGCGCCTGCCGGCGATTGCGCCAAACTGGTGCGCTTGCAGGGTGCGCTTACATATTGCGCCGGTACTGCCCGCCGACTTCAAACAGCGCGTTGGTGATCTGCCCCAGCGAGCAGACGCGTACCGCGTCCATCAGCACTTCAAAGACGTTGTCGTTGTGGATGACAGCCTGCTGCAGGCGTTGGAGCATGGCCGGTGATTCATTGGCGTGCTGCGCATGAAAAGCTTGCAGGCGCTGTAACTGGCTTTTCTTTTCTTCGTCGGTGCTGCGCGCCAACTCCAGCTTGTCCATCACCTGGTCGCCGTGCGGGTTGCGGAAGGTGTTGACGCCGATGATGGGCAGCTCGCCGGTGTGCTTGAGCATTTCGTAGTGCATGGACTCGTCCTGGATGCGGCCGCGCTGGTAGCCGGTCTCCATGGCGCCCAGCACGCCGCCGCGCTCGGCAATGCGTTCGAACTCGGCCAGCACGGCTTCTTCGAGCAGCTCGGTGAGCTCTTCGATGATGAAAGCGCCTTGCGACGGGTTCTCGTT
>CAXNEG010000074.1:0-7859 GCA_964201305.1 Polaromonas sp. | reverse complement strand
GTGTCGCCTGATGTGCCGCCGGTTGCAGCGGCCTCAGCGCCTGCCGCTGCGCCGCCAGCCAAACCAGTCGGCCCGACAGCCACAGGTCCGGTGTCTGCTGCACCCATCGTTCTAGGCCCTGAAACAGCCAAAGGTCCCAGCACGGGCATCGTGGTTTTCGCGCCCACCGAGCCGTCCTGGGTTGAGGTGACCGATGCCCGCGGCGTTGTGCTGCTGCGGCGCATGCTGACCCCCGGTGAAGTGGCCGGCGCCTCGGGCACATTGCCGCTGAGCGCGGTGGTCGGCCGCGCCGATGTCACATCCGTCAAGGTGCGCGGGCAGACCTTCGACTTGACGACTATTGCCCGCGATAACGTGGCCCGTTTTGAGGTGAAATAAAAGTGCCAACCTGTCTTCCAATTCCTTCTGCCGAGCCGCTGGCTCGCCGTTCAGCCCAGGCCCGTGTGGTGTGGGGTTCACGCGTGGTGACCGTGGGCGGTGACGCGCCGGTGCGCATACAGTCCATGACCAACACCGACACGGTCGATGTCATCGGCACTGCCATTCAGGTCAAAGAACTGGCCCTGGCGGGCTCCGAGTTGGTCCGCATCACAGTCAACACACCCGAGGCGGCCGAGGCCGTTCCGCATGTCCGCGACCAGCTCGACCGTATGGGTATCGACGTGCCTTTGATCGGCGACTTTCATTACAACGGCCACCGTCTGTTGACCGACTACCCGAGCTGCGCGCAAGCGCTGTCCAAATACCGCATCAACCCCGGTAATGTCGGCAAGGGCGACAAGCACGACCGCCAGTTCGGTCTGATGATTGAAGCGGCTGTTCGCTGGGACAAGCCGGTGCGCATTGGCGTCAACTGGGGCAGCCTGGACCAGGAGCTGCTCGCCAGTCTGATGGACATCAACAGCGCGCGCCGACAGCCATGGGAGGCCAAACAGGTGATGTACGAGGCCATGATCACTTCGGCCCTCGAGTCTGCTGCTCTGGCGCAGAAGATGGGCATGGCGCATGAGCAAATCACCCTGTCCTGCAAAGTCAGCGGTGTGCAAGACCTGATCTCTGTGTACCGGGAACTGGCCAAGCGCACCCGTCACCCTTTGCACCTGGGTCTGACCGAAGCGGGCATGGGCACCAAGGGCACTGCGGCGTCTGCGGTGGCCATGGGTATTTTGTTGCAAGAGGGCATTGGCGACACCATCCGTGTGTCGCTCACCCCTCAACCCGGCGAGGCGCGCACGCAAGAGGTGTTGATCGCCGCCGAAATCATTCAAGCTCTGGGCCTGCGCAGCTTTGTCCCCAGCGTCACCGCCTGCCCCGGTTGCGGGCGCACCACCAGCACGACTTTTCAGGATCTGGCCAAGCAAATCGATGATTTTTTGCGCGCCCAAATGCCGGTCTGGAAGGTACAGTACCCGGGCGTTGAAAAACTCAAAGTCGCTGTCATGGGTTGCATCGTTAACGGCCCCGGCGAGAGCAAGCACGCCGACATCGGCATCAGCCTGCCCGGCTCGGGTGAGGCGCCGGCAGCGCCGGTCTTTATCGATGGCGAAAAAAGCCTGACGCTGCGCGGCGAGCACATTGCCAGCGAGTTTCAGGGCATTGTCGAAAACTACATTGAAAACCGCTTCGGATCCACGCGCGTTACCTCCGAGGCCTGAAAACATACATGGCTGAAAAACTGCTTGCCGTCAAAGGCATGAACGATATTTTGCCGCCGGAATCGGCGCGCTGGGAATGGTTGGAGGACAAGGTGAGGGCACTGATGGCCCGCTACGCTTACCGCAATATCCGCACGCCCATTCTTGAGCACACGCAGCTTTTTGTGCGGGGTATCGGCGAGGTCACCGACATTGTCGAAAAAGAGATGTACTCCTTTGAGGACCGCTCCGATAAAAACGGCGACCACGCTCATCTGACCATGCGCCCTGAAAGCACCGCCAGCGTGGTGCGCGCTGTCACGGAACACAATTTGCTGTACGAAGGCGGCAAGCGCCTTTACTACATGGGGCCGATGTTTCGCCGGGAACGCCCTCAGCGCGGGCGCTACCGGCAGTTTCACCAGATCGGCGCCGAGGCCCTGGGTTTCGCCGGCCCGGAAGTCGATGCCGAGTTGATCCTTTTGGCTGCTGCGCTCTGGAAAGAAATCGGCATCACCGATTGGCGGCTGGAAATCAACAGCTTGGGCCAACCCGATGAGCGGGCGCTGCACCGCGCGCAATTGATCGCGCATTTCGAGCAGCACGCCAATGAGCTTGACGAGGATGCGCGCCGGCGTCTACACAGCAACCCCCTGCGTATTCTGGACACCAAAAACCCGGCCATGAA
Source organism: Polaromonas sp. (assembly GCA_964201305.1). Lineage (GTDB taxonomy): Bacteria > Pseudomonadota > Gammaproteobacteria > Burkholderiales > Burkholderiaceae_C > Polaromonas. The sequence goes on along the minus strand of CAXNEG010000074.1, from coordinate 5,537 downwards.
AGCGGTGGTCGACAGCGCGCCGCGCCTGATCGACTTCCTGGGTGCTAAATCACTGGCGCACTTTGATGCGCTCAAAGCCATTTTGGACGCCAATGGCGTGCCCTGGACGCTCAACCATCGTCTGGTGCGTGGACTGGACTATTACAACCTCACGGTCTTTGAATTCATCACCGACCAGCTCGGCGCCCAAGGGACCCTGTGCGCCGGCGGGCGCTATGACTACCTGGTCGAGCAAATCGGCGGCAAGCCTGCACCGGCTGTGGGCTGGGCCTTGGGGGTTGAGCGCGTTCTCGAACTGCTGCAAGAAAGCGGGCAGGCTGTGCCGCCTCTGGCACCTGACGCTTATGCCGTGGTACCGGATGCGGCTGCCTTGCCGTTGGCTTTGCGCACCTTGCAGACACTGCGGGCCGCAGGTGTGAGCGTGCAGATGCATGCCAGCTCTGGCGCTGAGGGCATGGGCAGCATGAAGTCCCAGTTCAAAAAAGCAGACGCCAGCGGCGCCCGCTTTGCCTTGATATTTGGCGAAACCGAACTCGCCAGCGGCTGCGTTGCGCTCAAGCCGCTGCGAGCCGGTCAAGCCGAGGCCGCGGCGGAGCAGACTTTGCACCCGCTCGCCGATGCAGCAGCCTGGGCGCCCGTCTTGCTCGCTTGAACGGGCCGCCCCCCTACAATCGAGCTTTTCCTCACGGCACAAGCGATAAAGACCCATGGCAAAACATCTGGACCTCGAAGAGCAGGAACAACTCGCCGAACTCAAGCATTTCTGGAAGCGTTATGGCAACGTGATTTCCTGGATTTTGATCGCTGTTTTTGGTGCTGTGGCGGCATGGAACGGCTACCAATACTGGCAGCGTAACCAGTCGTCGCAAGCGGCTGTGATGTATGACGAAATCGAGCGCGCTGCTGTTGCCGGTGATGTGCCCAAGCTTGAGCGTGTCATGGCCGACATGAAAGATCGCTACGCTGGCACCGCCTATGCCGAGCAAGCTGCCCTGCTGGCGGCCCGTACTTACCACGACAAAGGCAATCTTGATGCCGTCAAGGGCGCGCTGGCCTGGGTGGCCGCCAAAGGCAATGACGCGGGCTACCAATCTGTGGCCCGCTTGCGTTTGTCAGGCATGCTGTTTGAGACCCGGGCCTATGATGAAGCCCTGCAGCAGCTCGCAGCACCCATGCCCAAGGACTTTGCACCGCTGGCTGCCGATCGAAGTGGCGACATTTTGCTGGCTCAAGGTAAAAAAACCGAAGCTAAAGCGCAATACCAAATCGCCTACAAAGCCTTGGATGAGCGTTCTGATTACCGCCGCATCATCGAGATCAAGCTCAATGCTTTGGGTGTAGACCCGGTTGTCAAGACGGCGGCGCCTGCCGCAAGCACCAAAGAGGCCGGCAAATGATGGGGCTCAAGGCATGGCCGTGCAACGGTGCTCAAAGCCTGCTCAGCTGCAGCCGTTCGCTTGCGGCTGGTGTCACCATGGCTTTGCTTGGCGCCTGCTCGGGGGGCTCCAACCAGCTTCAACCCACCCAACTCAAGCCGTTCACCGCCATGGTTCCCGTCAAGCAAGCCTGGACGGCGAGGCTGGGTGAGATTGACTTTCCTTTGACCCTCAGCGCCAGCGCCAACAGCGTGCTGCTGGCCGCTGGAAATGGCCTGGTGCTTGCGGTGGATGCCGGCACCGGACGGGACCTCTGGCGCATGAATGCCGGCGCCGCACTGGCCGCGGGTGTGGGCGGTGACGCCCGTTTGGCAGCGGTGATAACGCAAGGCAATGAGCTCGTGAGCATGGGCGAAGGCAAGGTCATCTGGCGGCAAAAACTGCTGGCGCAGGCTTTTACCGCGCCTTTCGTTGCAGGCGGACGTGTGTTTGTGCTGGCTGCTGATCGCTCAGTGACCGCTTTTGACGGCGCCACCGGGCGCAAGCTTTGGACACAGCAACGCCCTGGCGAGCCGCTGGTGCTGCGCCAGGGGGGTGTTTTACAGTCGGTGGGCAACACCCTGGTGGCCGGCCTGGGCGGGCGCCTGACCGGACTTAACCCTGACAACGGCAGCGTGCGCTGGGAGCTGCCGATTGCGATTCCGCGCGGCGTCAATGACATCGAACGCCTGGTCGATCTGGTCGGGCCAGCCAGCCGGCTGCAGCAAACCGTTTGCGTCAGGGCTTTTCAGGCCAGCGTGGGCTGCGTCAACGCCGAGCGTGGGTCCCTGCTGTGGAGCCGTACTGCAGACGGCAGCCAGGGTCTGGACGGCGATGAGCGGCTTGTCTTTGGGGTCGAATCCGATGGCCGGGTCATTGCCTGGCAGCGTGCGGATGGCGAACGCGCCTGGACCTCGGACGAGTTGCGCTACCGGGGGCTGACAGCGCCGCACGTGGTGGGTCGCTCGATCGCTGTGGGTGACGCTACCGGTTTCGTGCATTTATTGTCCCGCCAGGATGGCAGCTTGCTGAACCGGCTTTCGACGGATGGCTCAGCCATAGTTTCCCCGCCGGTGCTGGTGGGGGACACCCTGGTGGTGGTCACCCGCAAGGGAAATATTTTCGGCTTTCAGCCGCAATAAGCAGGCGCATCTCAGCGCCTGTTCAAAGATTTTTGATGAAACCTGTTATCGCCCTGGTGGGCCGCCCGAATGTGGGCAAATCGACGATCTTCAACCGGCTGACCAAATCGCGGGATGCGATTGTGGCGGACTTTGCCGGGCTCACACGCGACCGGCATTACGGCAACGGCAAGCTTGGCTCGCAGGAATACATCGTCATCGACACGGGCGGCTTTGAGCCCGACGCCGCTTCCGGCATCTACAAGGAAATGGCCAAACAGACGCGCCAGGCCGTGGCCGAGGCCGATGTGGTGGTGTTTGTGGTTGACGCGCGGGCCGGGCTGAACGCTCAGGACCATGACATTGGGAAATACCTGCGCAAGCTCGGCAAGCCGACAGTGCTGACGGCCAACAAGGCCGAGGGCATGACCGAGGGTGTGCAGCTGTCCGAATTTTTTGAGCTCGGTCTGGGCGAGGTGCTGCCGGTGTCGGCCTCGCACGGCCAGGGCATGCGCACGCTCGTAGACATGGCGCTGGCCCCCTTGCACCTGCCCGACCCCGATGAACTGGGTGAGCCCGAAGACCCGAGCGTTATCAAACTGGCGGTGGCGGGGCGGCCCAATGTGGGTAAATCGACCCTGATCAACACCTGGCTGGGTGAAGAGCGCCTGGTGGCCTTTGACCTGCCCGGCACCACGCGTGACGCGATTTCGGTGCCTTTTGAGCGCGCCGGCCAGAAGTTCGAGCTGATCGATACCGCAGGCCTGCGGCGCAAGGGCAAGGTGTTTGAGGCCATCGAAAAATTCTCGGTGGTCAAGACCCTGCAAGCCATCGAAAACGCCAATGTCGTGCTCTTGCTGCTGGACGCCTCGCAGGGCGTGACCGACCAGGATGCGCACATCGCCGGCTACATCCTAGAGTCGGGCCGCGCGGTGGTTCTGGCCATCAACAAATGGGATGCGGTGGACAGCTACCAGCGCGAAACTCTGGAGCGATCCATCGAAACCCGACTGGGTTTTCTCAAATTTGCCGCCATTCACCGTATTTCGGCCATCAAGCGCCAGGGTCTGGCGCCGGTCTGGAAATCCATCATCCAGGCCCACGCCTCGGCCAACCGCAAAATGTCCACCCCGGTGCTCACCCGCTTGCTGCTGGAGGCCGTGCAGTTTCAACAACCCCAGCGCTCTGGCATGTTCCGTCCCAAGATGCGCTATGCCCACCAGGGCGGCATGAACCCACCCATCATCATTGTTCATGGCAACTCGCTGGAGCATGTCAGCGAGTCCTACAAGCGCTACCTGGAAGGGCGCTTTCGCAAAGAATTTGACCTGGTCGGCACCCCCATGCGCATCCAGATGAAGACCTCGAGCAACCCTTTTTCAGGCAAGGAATCGGACTAGGTCAAGCAGCCCGCCATAAAGCGCTGTGGTAAGGTCACGTTTCATCAACTCACTCTGAAACACGGAGAATATCGTGAGCAATAACAACAAAGGTCAGCTCTTGCAAGACCCTTTCCTCAACACCCTGCGCCGCGAACATGTGCCAGTGTCTATTTACTTGGTTAACGGCATCAAGCTGCAAGGCCAGATTGAATCTTTTGACCAGTACGTTGTCCTGCTTCGCAACACGGTCACCCAGATGGTTTACAAGCACGCTATTTCGACCATCGTGCCCGGACGCGCTGTGAATTTCACCGCCTCCGAGTCCGACGAAAGCCCAGCAAGCTAAGCCCTGTGGACCTTCGCCCCGCAGCTTTCACCAACGTCATTTTGATCGGTGTTGATTTCGGCCTGCCGAATTTCGACACACATCTTGAAGAGTTGGGGCTATTGGCTCAGACAGCGGGTCTGACCCCTGTGTCTCGCATGACCTGCAAACGAAAAGCGCCCGACGCGGCGCTTTTTGTAGGCACCGGTAAAGCCGAAGAAATCAAAATGATGGCCCGCGAGGTCGGCGCAGCAGAAGTGCTGTTTGACCAGTCTCTGAGCCCGGCCCAGCAGCGCAACCTTGAGCGCACGCTGGACATGCCGGTCAACGACCGGACTCTGCTGATTCTTGAGATTTTTGCGCAACGCGCCCGCAGCCACGAAGGTAAGCTGCAGGTCGAGCTGGCGCGCTTGCAATATCTGTCTACCCGGCTGGTGCGGCGCTGGTCGCACCTGGAGCGCCAAACCGGCGGCGCCGGCGTACGCGGCGGCCCGGGCGAAAAGCAGATCGAACTCGATAAGCGCATGATCAGCGAGTCCATCAAGCGCACCAAGGAGCGGCTGACCAAAGTCAAGCGACAGCGGCAGACCCAGCGCAAGCAACGCGACCGGCGCAACGCTTTTTCTATCTCCCTGGTGGGCTACACCAACGCAGGGAAAACGACGCTCTTCAATGCCCTGGTCAAAGCCAGAGCCTATGCCGCAGACCAGCTTTTTGCCACGCTGGACACCACCACGCGTCAGCTTTACCTGGGCGACGCGGCGCGCTCGGTGTCTTTGTCCGACACGGTGGGTTTCATCCGCGATCTGCCGCACGGGCTGATAGACGCCTTTGAAGCGACGCTGCAGGAGGCGGCTGACGCCGACTTGCTGCTGCATGTGGTGGACGGTTCCAACCCTGACTTTTTGGTGCAAATCGAGCAAGTGCAGCGTGTGCTGACCGAGATCGGGGCCGCTCAGGTGCCGCAGTTGCTGGTCTTTAATAAGCTCGACGCGCTTGAAAATGCCCGCTGGCCGCTCCATATGGTTGACATGTTCGAGGTCAATGACCCCGAGTCCGAGTCACCCCGTAGTCTGCAACGGGTCTTTGTGAGTGCGCAATCCGGGGAAGGTCTGCCCGTATTGAGGCAATTGTTGGCGGATTTGGCCGGTACTTCGCATGGCGAGGATTCCCCTTTCATGCCTGAGGCTGTTGCCTAATTAGGCACAATGTCGGTGTTAACAAATAACAAGAGAAATCGATCCATGAATCTGAACCCTGTGCTCCAGACGATAACGGCCTTGCCGGCACGCCT
>CAXNEG010000073.1:0-7948 GCA_964201305.1 Polaromonas sp. | reverse complement strand
TCGGGGTCCACAAAGGTGGTCTGCGGCATCACGCGGTAGTCAACCTTGAATTTTTTAAAACTGCCAAACAGCGCATTGACCACCGCATACCAGGCCTGGTGCGCCGCCGCATGCGTGAGCTGGTAGGGCCCGGCCACGTCACCGGCGGCGTAGATGTTGGGGTAAATGGTTTGCAGGTACTCGTTGGTTTGCACCGTCGCCGACGCGGGTATGCCCAGCGCTTCGAGTCCGTAATCACTTGTGCGCGCGCGCCTGCCGATGGCGCATATCATCCGGTCAAACGCCACCTGTGATTGCAGGCCAGTGCGCAGGTCTTGCAGCACCAGCTGCCGCCCGCCCGGGCGCTGCGGGTCGGCCTCGCAGCGCAGTGCCTGCCGGCTGTTGAGCACCTGCACGCCGTCGGCAGCCAGCGCAGCCTGCACCATTGTTGATACGTCGGCGTCTTCACGTGGCAGCAGTCGCTCACCCAGGTCCACCTGCGTGACGCTAGCGCCCAGCCGCGCAAAAGCCTGCGCCAGCTCGCAACCCACCGGCCCGCCGCCCAGCACCAGCAGGCGCTGCGGCAGCGCATCGAGCTGTGCAAAGCGTGCCCACAAGGTGTCACTGGTGACATAGTCGGCTTCGTTCAAGCCAGGTATGTCGGGCAACACCGCTTGCGCACCGGCCGCAATGACGATGCTGCGGGTGCTCAGGCGCTGCGTACCGCCTTCGGCCAGCGAGATCTCAACTGTCCAGGGGTTGATGATGCGGGCGTGGCCTTGCAGTACCTCAACGCCCAGCGCGGTGTAACGCGCCACGCTGTCATGCGGGGCAATGTCGGCAATGACTTGCTCGATGCGTTGCATGACTGCCTTGAAACTGAACTGCGGCGCAGCGTCCTGCAAGCCATAACGAGAGGCTTGCCGCATTTGCTGCGCCAGCCTTGCGCTCTGTATCAAGGCCTTGCTGGGCACGCAGCCGTAGTTCAGGCAGTCGCCGCCCATTTTGTGTGCTTCAACCAAGGTAACTTTGGCTTTCACAGCCGCTGCGATGTAGGCCGACACCAAGCCGCCTGCGCCCGCGCCGATGACGATCAGGTTGCGGTCAAACTTGAGTGGCCGCTGACTTTGCCAGCGCGCGTAGACCTGCCGCCGCTTCATCAACGCCAAGCCCTTGCGTGCGGCCAGCGGCAGCAAACCGAGCACGGCAAACGAGCCCAAGACGGCGGGCGAGAGCACGTCGGCCAGTGAATTGATTTGTGCCAATTGCGTGCCGGCGTTCACATAGGCCAGCGTGCCGGCGAGCATGCCGAGTTGGCTGACCCAGTAAAAAGTCCAGGTCTTCATGCGCGTCAAACCCATCAGCAAATTGAGTGCAAAAAACGGCACCACCGGTATCAGGCGCAGCGAGAAAAGATAAAAACCGCCGTCTCGTTCCAAGCCCTGGTTGATGCCGGCGAGCCGGCCGGCAAAGCGTTTTTCAGTCGCGCCGCGCAGCAGGTAACGCGCACTCAGCATGGCCAGCGTGGCGCCCAGGCTAGACGCAAATGACACCAGCAAGGTGCCCCACAGCAAGCCCAGGCCGGCGCCACCGGCCAGCGTCAACACCACCGCCCCGGGCAGTGAGAGCGCCGTCACCAGTACATAGACAGCAAAATAAGCTGCGCTCACACGCCAGGGGTGCTCTGCGTACAAGTCACTGAAAGCCTGCTGGCTTTGCTGCAGGTAGCTCAGACTGAGGTAAGTCCCCAGGTCAAGCGCCACAAACGCCAACACGGCTGCGACCAAGGCAAGCAGCAGCAACAGTTGTTTGTTTTTCATGCGCTCAAACAGAGATGCGCCGGGCGCAGACGGGCCCATCGTCAGGCCTTGGGGTTTGACACGCCGCTGGCGACGTGACCCGAAGGCACGTGCAGCGCGGCCGAGTTGACGTGGCCGGTCTGGTCGTCAAAGAAAAAGTCCGGCTCGAACTCACGCAAAAACTCGCCCTTGGCCAGACCGCCCAGAAACATGGCCTCGTCGACCTGAATGTTCCAGTCCATCAGCGTGCGGATGGCGCGCTCATGCGCCGGCGCGCTGCGCGCTGTGACCAGCGCAGTGCGGATGCGCATGCGCGAGGTGCCGGCTTCCTGCAGCCGGTGCAGCGCTTCGAGCAGCGGCTTGAAAGGGCCGGCCAGCAGCGGCTGCGCCGCGTTGTCGCGCTCGTGCTGCTGAAAAGCGTTGAGCCCCTGCGACTGAAACACGCGCTCGGCCTCGTCTGAAAACAGCACCGCGTCACCGTCAAAGGCAATGCGCACTTCATGCGGATGCTGGTCGCTGGCGTGAGCTGAATGCGGGTAGACCTGCGCCGCCGGCACGCCGGCCTCTAACGCGGCGCGCACGTCGCTCAGGTGCGTGGACAAAAACAAATTGGCGTGCAAGGGCTTGAGGTAGCGCCAGGGCGGCTCGCCGCGGTTGAAGGTGCCGCGCTGAATTTTCAGCCCGTAATGCTGCGCCGAACGAAACACGCGCATACCAGACACCGGGTCGTTTCGCGAGAGGATCACCACCTCGACGCGCTGCGCCGGCTTGCTCTTGGCCGGCGTTTCACCGGGGCTCTCCGGCGCGTCATTGAAGGCCAGCAGTTTTTTGACCAATGAAAATGCCACGCCCGGTTTGGCCGGCACGTCAAGACGCTCTAGCTGCAGCTGCATATAGGCCGCATCGCGCTGGCCGCCTTCTCTTTGGGGCTGCGCCATGCCTTCTTCAAAGACGCGGTTTTCTTCTTCAAAGTCAAACAGCGCCCTCGAGGAAATGGCCACCACCAGCTGTCCGTCTAAATTTGCCATGCTTATTGCTTTCCAGAAGACGCTCGCGCAAGCGCCGGTCAGCTCTTCAAAAACAGCTTGTAAACCGGGTTGTCTGTTTCTTCCACGTGCGGGTAACCCAGGGTGGCTAAAAAGGTCTTGAAAGCGGCGTTGTCGGTTTTCGGCACTTGCAAGCCGACCAGGATGCGTCCGTAGTCAGCGCCTTGGTTGCGGTAGTGAAACAAGCTGATGTTCCAGCCCGGCCGCATGGTCGAGAGAAACTTGAGCAGCGCACCCGGCCGCTCGGGAAATTCAAAGCGCAGCAAACGCTCGTCTTTAGACAGCGCGCTGTGCCCACCCACCATGTGGCGCACATGCTCTTTGGCCAACTCATCATGCGTGAGGTCCAGCGCCTTGAAACCGTGTTTGCTGAAGGTGCCTGCGATCTTGCGGCTTTCGCCTTTGCCTTGCGTGGTCAGGCCCACAAAAACATGCGCTTCGGTTCCGTCGTTGATGCGGTAATTGAACTCGGTCACGCTGCGCGGGCCGCCGGGCAACTGGCCGATCAGCTCGCAAAAGCGCTTGAAGCTGCCACGCTCTTCGGGGATGGTCACGGCAAACAGCGCCTCGCGTTCTTCGCCCACTTCGGCGCGTTCAGCGACAAAGCGCAGGCGGTCAAAGTTCATGTTGGCGCCGCACAAAATCGCCGCGTAAGTCTGCCCCTGGGTTTTGTGTTGGGCCACATACTGTTTGATGGCAGCGACGGCCAGCGCACCGGCCGGCTCGACAATGCTGCGCGTGTCGACAAACACATCTTTGATGGCGGCACACACCGCGTCGGTGTCCACGGTCATGAATTCATCGACCAGCTCACGGCTGATGCGAAAGGTTTCTGCGCCCACCAGCTTGACGGCTGTACCGTCTGAAAACAGCCCCACGTCTTGCAGCGTCACGCGCTTGTGGGCGGCCACCGAGCGAATCATCGCGTCCGAATCATTCATCTGTACGCCGATGACCTTGATCTCCGGGCGCACCGCTTTGATGTAGTTGGCCACGCCCGATATCAAGCCGCCGCCGCCGATGGCGACAAACACCGCGTCGAGCTTGCCCTGACTCAAGCCTTGAATTTGTCGCAGGATCTCCATGGCAATCGTCCCCTGGCCGGCGATCACATCGGGGTCATCAAAGGGGTGCACAAAAGTCAGTCCCTTTTTTTTCTCCAGCATGGCGGCGTGCAGGTAAGCGTCGGAGTAACTCTCGCCGTGCAGCAGCACCTCGCCGCCCAGTGCGCGCACCGCGTCCACCTTGAGTTGCGGCGTGGTCGCCGGCATGACGATCACCGCGCGCGTGCCCAGCTTGTTGGCGCTCAGTGCCACGCCCTGCGCATGGTTGCCGGCCGAGGCACAGATCACGCCTTTTTTGAGTTGCGCAGCGCTCAGGTGCGCCATCTTGTTGTAGGCGCCGCGCAGCTTGAAGCTGAACACCGGCTGCTGGTCTTCACGCTTGAGAAGAACCGTGTTTTTCAAGCGCAGGCTGAGATTTTTAGCCGGCTCCAAAGCCGACTCGACCGCCACGTCATAAACGCGTGCTGTGAGTATTTTTTTCAAGTAGTCAGCGGGCTTGAGTTGGGGTGATGACATGGGCTTTCTTTCTTGGCGTCATCATAGAGCCCCAAGAAAAAAGGCCCAGACCGTGAGGTCTGGGCCATGAATCCACTCTTTGCGGAGTGGAGGAGACAAGCGGTGCAACAATCTGGTGCTGTTTCAGGCGGCGTTAGAAGCCGAACGCGCTGAAATGTCAGTGAACTGTTGCTCAAATCCAGTATAACGACTCAATGTTGCATAGCAACATAAATTCCTTACAAAAACGCGAAAAATGCGGGTTTTTACAGGCTTCAGGTAGCCTATTTTGAATATGAAAGAGAGTTATTCATGGAATGCATAGTCAGCTGGGCAGGCCCGCCCGCCACGCCGGGTGAGGGTTCAGCCATGTCTTTTGTAGCGCGGACCGGCAGCGGCCACACCCTGGTGATGGACGGCGCGCCCGACACCGCCAAACCCGACAACGGCGGCGCCAACCTCGCCCCGCGCCCCATGGAAACCGTGCTGGCCGGTGCCGGCGGCTGCACCGCCTACGACGTGGTGCTGATCCTCAAACGCGGCCGGCAAGACGTGCGCGGCTGCTCGGTCAAGCTCAGTGCAGAGCGCGCCGAAGTCGACCCCAAAGTGTTCACCCGAATCAACATGCACTTTGTGGTCACCGGCAAAGGCCTGACGAGCAGCGCGGTAGAACGCGCGATCGCCATGAGCCACGACAAATACTGCTCAGCCACCATCATGCTGGGCAAGACGGCAGACATCCGCACCAGCTTTGAGCTGGTGAGCCTGCCGGACTAAAACTCAAACCCGGTGCGCCACCGTCGTCATCAGCTTGGCGGCGTAGCGCATCAGGCTTTTGACAGGCTCTGGCAACTCACGGGCGCCGGCTGTTTGAGCGTCGGCCGCATGGCGCGACTCGTCGGCCTTCATCTGCGCAACCATGGCCCGCGAGGCGTGGTCGCCGGCGGGCAGCCGCTCCAAGTGGCTGGCCAGGTGCGACTCGACTTGTCGCTCGGTTTCTTGCACAAAACCCAAGCTGACACGGTCTCCCAGACGCCCCGCCACGAGGCCTAAGCCAAAAGCGCCGGCGTACCAAAGCGGGTTGAGCAGCGAGGGCCTTGCGCCCAGCTCGTCCAGGCGCTCTTGCGTCCAGGCCAGGTGGTCACCTTCCTCCCGGCCGGCGTCTAAAAACTTCTGCCGCAACAGGGGGTCGCGCGTGCTGAGGGCTTGCGCTGCATACAGCGCCTGGGCGCAGACCTCGCCCACGTGGTTCACCCGCATCAGCGCACCCGAAAGCGCTTTTTCATCCGGATTGAGCACCGTTTGCTCATTGGCCAGCGTGGGGCAAGGCTGGCTGGCGCGCGGTTTTGAAAACAAAGTGCGTAATGCGCTGTCGGCAGCAGCCAAAACAGAATTCAAAGCGGTGTCCATGAAGATCTTTCGTATTCAAACAAGCCAAGTCAGCAGGCTTGCCAGGCCAGGGCGAAGGGCCAGACGGTCTTTTTGGAAGTGTAGCCACTGCGAGCGCGCCTAAAGCCGGCTGGTTTGTTGTTCGACTGCAACGAAAAGGAATTTCGGCAGCTGTTTTCTTTGCCTTGGCCCTCGCCCTCTGGTGCAATAGCATCAGCTTCCTGAATGGGAGGTTGGCCCGGGTTCCTCAAAGTCCTGGAGCCCTATGTTTAACCTTGGAGAAACTCTCAATGAAAAAATCCCTGATTGCTTTGGCTGCTATGGCAGTCGTTACTGCAGCTTCCGCTCAGTCCACCGTTGTTTTGTCTGGTTCCGTTTCCATGGGCCTGCAACAAACCGGCGCATCTGTAGCTGCTCAGACCACCCAAGTCGCTGGTGTGGATGGTGTTTCCAGCAACTCGTTCAACTTCACGGCCACGGAAGATCTGGGCGGCGGCATGACTGCCACAGCAGTGATCAACAACCGTCTTTCTGCTATCAACACCGACTTGGGAACTGGCGACTTGTACGTCAACCTCTCTGGTGGTTTCGGTCAAGTTCGCGCAGGTAGATACACCTGGAGCAGCAACTCTGGCTACAACGCATTTGCTAGCCGCACTGTGACTGGCTTGGGTGGTGCTGGCGGAGCTCTCGGCTCCAACAACACTCTTCAGTACACAACGCCTGGTTTCAACGGTTTGACAGCCACCTTGGTCTACCAAGCTAACGCATTCGCCACGGGCACTGCCGGTACAGGTGTGAAAGTGAACTACGCTGCCGGCCCAATGAACCTGCAAATCGCAAGCTCGACAGCCGCACAAGGTGGTATCACTGGCGTCGAAGCCAAAGTCGAATCCATTGCTGCCACTTACGACTTGGGCGTTGCCAAAATCTTCTTCCACTATTACGACCAAACAGCTGGTGAAACCATTTCAAACAGCACCAACGCGAACTATGCCGGCAACACCACCGCGCTGATCAGCGATACAGGCACTTCACTCAGCATTGCCGTCCCCATGGGCGCTGCGACGCTGAAGGCAGGCATTATCGACCGCAGTCCTGGCAATGGAGCATTGCCAGCCGCGTTGCTGGATCGTACTTCTATCGGCGTTGACTATGCACTGAGCAAGCGCACCATGCTGATCGCTGAGTTTGCTACTGACAAGCACCCTACAACGGGCGCAACCAAGCGCACCAACTACTTCATTGGCGCTGCCCACTCGTTCTAATTTGACGCTGACGCAAGTCAGCTGACGGTTGAGACCTGGAACCCCGCTGTGGCAACACAGCGGGGTTTTTTCATGGGCGCGGGGCTTTGGGGCTGGCTGGTCGGGGTGTATGTTTGAGATTGCCAGCAGCAAAGTGCGGGGCTAGGCTGGCGGGCGGTCAAGAGGGTTTGCAGCTGCGGTCATGACCCTGCTGCTTGTAGACAAGTTTGTGCTCTTGCCCACGCGGTTTGCACCATTGACACGTTTGCAGTCATCCCAGCGAAGGCGGGGATCCATCTTGGGGCTTTTCCCCCGGCTTAGCTTTGAGCGAAGAGGTCCGAGCCGCTGTCCGGGCGGCCGGCCGGTGGCGTGACGCCCAGGTGGCGGAAGGCGGCCAGGGTGGCGATGCGCCCGCGCGGGGTGCGTTGCAGGTAGCCTTGCTGGATGAGGTAGGGCTCAATCACGTCTTCAATGGTGCCTGGCTCTTCGCCAATGCTGGCGGCGATGTTGTCCAGGCCGACCGGGCCGCCGTCGAAGCGGTGGATCACGGCTTCGAGCAGTTTGCGGTCCATCACGTCAAAGCCGCGCGGGTCCACGTCGAGCATGGCCAGCGCCTGGTGGGCAATCTCCAACGTGATGACGCCGCTGCCCTTGACGTCGGCATAGTCGCGCACGCGGCGCAGCAGGCGGTTGGCAATGCGCGGCGTGCCGCGTGAGCGTTTGGCGATCTCGATGCCGCCGGCTTCGTCCATGGGCGCTTTGAGCAGGCCGGCGCTGCGCTTGACGATGCGGGCCAGCTCTTCGGCGCTGTAAAACTCGAGCCGGGCGACGATGCCGAAGCGGTCACGCAGCGGGTTGGTCAGCATGCCGGCGCGGGTGGTGGCGCCCACCAGGGTGAAGGGCTGCAAATCGAGCTTGATGCTGCGCGC